>JAHILC010000054.1 GCA_018897225.1 Actinomycetota bacterium | reverse complement strand
TTCATTTAAAACTTGTAAATTGTCTATATTGGTATCCATAATATATCCAACCAAACTAAATTCATAAGCTGCTACTCCAGGCTGGCTTCAAATTCCAAAAAAATTATCTAATTTGTTTTTGCCATATATGAAAATTTGTAATATATTTTACAAAATATTAAAGGATTTTTATAGTTAAAATAAAAATAATAAAACGATTTGGAGGTTAGAATGGGATTCACTTTATCAATAGGAGATAAGGCTCTGGACTTTTTGCTGCCATCAACAGAAGGAAGAATGTATTCTTTAAAAAATTTTGAGGATGCTAAAGCGCTGGTAATTTTTTTCACATGCAACCACTGCCCGTATGTAATCGGTTCAGATGAAGTAACACGACAAACCGCAGAGCGCTTTGCAAAATTTGGAGTTAAATTTGTCGGAATAAATTCAAACAGTAAAAATACCTATGAGGAAGATTCCTTCGAACATATGGTTGAAAGAATGAAGACACATAAGTTCCCATGGGTTTACCTTTATGACGAAAGCCAGAATTTGGCAAGAGCATATGGAGCGCTGAGAACCCCTCATTTCTTTGTTTTTGATGCGAACAGGAAACTAATTTATACTGGAAGAGGGGTGGACAACCCGAGAGACATCAGCAAGATGACGGTTAATGACCTCTGGAATGCACTGGAGGAGCATGTTGCGGGCAGGTCTGTAACAACACCTTTAACAAATCCTATAGGTTGTAATGTTAAATGGGAAGGTATGGATCCGCATTGGATACCGCCCGAAGCTTGCGATTTAGTTTAGAATAAGAATTTATTTATTGGCTTTTTTCAATTAATATTAATTTTAATAAATACAAAAAAATTTTAATATTTACGATGCAATGAGTTTTTGGGGAGGATTAATTGGAAAATTTTGTTTTTCAAAACACGACAAAAATAATATTTGGAAAGGGTACCGAAAAATCAGCAGGAGCTGAAATTAAGAAATATTCCAATAAGGCGCTGCTACATTATGGGGGGCAGAGCATAAAAAAATATGGCCTTTATGAAAGAGTGATAAAATCATTGGCAGATACAGGTATTGAATTTATTGAACTTTCAGGCGTTGCCCCAAATCCGGTACTCAGCATGGTAGAAGAGGGTATAGAGCTTTGCCGTAAAAATAATATTGGCTTCATACTGGCAGTTGGCGGAGGCAGTGTAATAGACTCAGCCAAGGCGATTGCAATCGGAGTTCCTTATGAAAAGGGTGATGTGTGGGATTTCTTCATGGGTAAGGCAAAAGCTGAAGCAGCAGTTTCCATTGGGGTCATTCTGACCATAACAGCTGCCGGAAGCGAATCAAGTGTTGTTTCAGTAATATTAAACGAAAAAACACAGATGAAAAAGGGTTATCACAGCTCGCTTATGCTTCCGAAGTTTGCAATTTTAAATCCTGAGTTAACTTATACTCTACCGGCTTTTCAGACAGCGTGCGGGTCGGCAGATATAATGAGCCATATCTTTGAAAGATACTTCACGCAAAGCAAAAATACTGATCTTACAGACAGGCTGTGTGAGGGCGCATTAAAAACAGTAGTCGAAAATACTCCAATCGTACTTGCAAATCCAGAAAATTATGATGCTCGTGCTGAACTCATGTGGGCAAGCACTCTGGCACACAACGGTTTGCTTGGAACCGGGAGAATTGAGGATTGGGGCAGCCATAAAATCGCACACGAGCTTGGCGCTGTTTACGGTATAACTCATGGCGCCGCTATTTCAGTCACTTTCCCTGCCTGGATGAAATATGTTTACAAGCAGAACATCGGAAGATTCAAGCAATTTGCATTCAGGGTTTGGGGAGTTGATCCATGCTTTGGTGATGATGAAAGCATAGCGCTTGAAGGTATCAAAAAACTTGGAGATTTCTTTAAGGAAATTGGCCTTCCAACAAGCTTGAAGGAACTAAAAATTGGGGATGATAAATTTGAAGAGATGGCTCTAAAAGAACTGCAGTGGGGACCAATTGGGAATTTTATGAAGCTGCAAAAAGAAGACATCGTAAATATCCTCAAGCTGGCTATGTGATCACTACCATCTTTATCAGTTATAATAACTGTAGTTCTCATATTGGTGGATAAATTTATTCTGATGGTAGGCCCAAGTTCCGAAATTTCGAACCAAATTTTTAAAGAGTTAAATAAATTGAAGGAACTTTCTAACTAAATTTATCAAAGGATAAAATTATATTGCAAAATTTATCAATTGATAATATAATCCTCATTAAAACAAATAATATTTCTTAACATAAGAGGTTCAATATTGGGTCATGATGAAAATATAGAAGAAGTTGGAAAATTAAAATTCTTTCTACAAAAACTTCACCATCTTATAGGTGATAGTAATTGCCTAATAGACATTCAAAGAAAAAGAAGAGGAGAGGATCCCTTAGATCCCAATAACACAAATAATACAATAATTGATCTAGGTTATGATAGTGAAGAAATTAG
>JAHILC010000053.1 GCA_018897225.1 Actinomycetota bacterium | reverse complement strand
TTAAACAGCCTTAATTTAAGAAAATTTGGGGTAAGTTTAATATCTTGTCCAACGTGTGGAAGAACAAAAGTAAATTTAAAAGATTTTGTTGAAAAAGTCGAAATATCTACAGCAAATATTAAAGAAAATATCAAAATTGCTGTAATGGGATGTATTGTAAATGGTCCGGGAGAAGCAAAAGATGCTGATATAGGTATTGCATTTGGAAAAGAACAAGCCGCAATATTTATAAAAGGTAAAATTGCCAAAAGGGTAAATAAAGAAAAAGCATTGGACATATTCATAAAAGAAATATTGAAATTAAATATATTACGGGGAGGCTGTGAGTGAGGTATTCAGAATTTTTTATAAATACTTTAAAGGAAGAGCCAAGTGACTGGCAAATTGAAAGTTATTCATTATGCTTAAGGTCTGGATTGATAAGAAAAATAGCTTCAGGCATATATGCATTTATGCCTTTAGGATTTAGAGTTCTTAAAAAAATAGAAAATATTGTAAGACAGGAAATGGACAGGGCAGGCGCAATAGAAATGCTTATGCCTGCAATGCAACCTGCAGATCTATGGATAAAATCTGAAAGGTGGTTTGAATACGGGCCTGAAATGTTCAGGTTGAAGGATAGAAGTGAAAGATCTTTCTGCCTTGGTCCAACACACGAAGAATTAATAACTTACCTTGCTTTCCTGGATATCAAATCTTACAAAGAACTCCCGGTAAACCTTTACCAGATTCAGGTAAAATTCAGAGACGAGATAAGGCCAAGATACGGCATCTTGAGAGCAAGGGAATTTATTATGAAAGATGCTTATAGTTTTTCCGCAAACGAAGAAGACCTGGATACAATATATAATAAAATGTATGAGTGCTACTCACGGATATTAGACAGATTGAATTTAAAATATTTTGCTGTTGAAGCTGATACCGGACTTATAGGAGGAAAGTATTCTCATGAATTTATTATCCTGTCCAATAATGGTGAAGACCAGCTTGTTTATTGTCCTTCTTGTGGTTTTTCAGCCAATTACGAGATGGCAGGATTTGCCAGAGCTGATGAAAAAAGTCAGGATAGTTCAGTAGAAATAAAGTTGTCTGAAGTTTTTACTCCAGGGACAACTAATATAAAATCACTGTCTGAATTTTTAAAAGTGCCTGCAGACTTGATTATAAAAACTATGTTGCTTAAAGACGGCCAAGGTACAACAATTGCAGTCCTTTTAAGAGGAGACAAAGAATTAAATTTAGTTAAATGTGAAAAATTTATAGGTAAAAAATTAGAGTTATTATCTGAAAGTGACCCTGCCGGTAACCTCAGCATTGGATTTCTGGGTCCTGTTAATTTAGATTCTTCAATTGCCGTTGTTGCCGATTATTCAATTAAAGGAAAGAAAAACCTTGTTGCAGGGGCAAACAAGCAAGACTACCATCTCACTGGCGTAAATTACCCAAGAGATTTTAAGGTTTTTCAATGGGGAGATTTTTCATTTCCTGCTATTGGAGATTTATGTATGAATTGTAAGAATGAGCTAAAGTTTGAAAAAGGAATAGAAATAGGCCACATATTTAAACTTGGGACCAGGTACAGTGAAAAAATGGATGCAATGTTTCTGGATAAAGATGGTAAATTAAAGCCGTTTATAATGGGCTGTTACGGCATTGGCGTAAGCAGGATAATGGCAGCAGTGGTTGAACAGCTTTTTGATGAAAAAGGAATAGTATGGCCAATTTCGATAGCCCCATTTCTAGTTAATTTGATAGCAATAAATATGGAGGATGAATCAATTTTTAAAGCATCTGAGGATATTTATTCTTGTATGTTAAATAATAAAATAGATGTTTTATACGATGAAAGAAATGTCAGAGCAGGAGTAAAATTTAAGGATTCTGACCTTATTGGTATTCCATTAAAAGTAATAGTTGGAAAAAATTATATCGAAAACAAAAAACTGGAAATTGAAACCAGAAAAGACGGTTCGAAATTAAGTTTATCTCTTGAAGAAGCGCTCCAGTTCATAAAAGACTATAAAATAAAAAATATCATATAATGACTTAATAAATGGATGAGAATAAATCAACAAAGCTAAAAGGCACTGTAGAAAGAGTAGTTTATAGAAATCCTGATAATAACTATATAATTGCCAGGTTCAAATCAGAAGAATCGCAAGAAATGCTTACGATTGTCGGACAATCCATTAATGCTCAACCTGGTGAAAGACTTGAAGTAAAAGGTAGATGGGTTTTCAATAAAAAATATGGGAATCAGTTTGAAATTGAGTCTATTGAAGTATTGGTTCCTGCAACGGTAGAAGGAATTGAAAAATATCTTGGTTCAGGATTGATAAAGGGGATAGGACCGGCAACGGCAAAAAAGATAGTAACAAAATTCAAGTTGGATACTTTAAAAATACTAGACGAAAGCCCTCAAAAGTTAGTGAAAATAGAAGGTTTCGGATCAAAAAGGATACAACTAATTAAAAATGAATGGCAAAAACAAAAGGATATAAGAAATGTAATGATTTTCATGCAGTCTTATGGAATTAGCAATAGCTGCTCAGTAAAGATCTATAACATATACGGAAAAGAAGCCGTTGGCGTTATAAGATCAAATCCTTACAGGCTGATTGAAGATGTCTTAGGCATAGGTTTTAAAACTGCGGATAAAATATCACATAATCTTGGAATCGAAAAGGATTCAATATTTAGAATTAAATCTGGAATTATATATCTTTTAAATGAAATTACTGATGCAGGAAATTGTTATTACCCGTTAGATGAATTAATAAATATCGCACTGAGCTTGCTTGAAGTTGAAATAGTGCAGATTGAAAAAGGTTTAAGTGTTCTGGAAGCTGAGAAAAAAATAGAAATAATTGATAAGAATACTGTTAAAAGAGTTTATTTAAAAAATATTTATGAAGACGAAAAATACGTATGTGAAAAACTAAAGCAATTAAAAGACTTTAAAAGAAAAAATAAAACTGAAATTTTAAAGTTAAATGACAACGAACTTACAGATAAGATTGAAAGAATTTCATTTGAAAATTGTATAGAGTTAGATGAAATTCAAGCTGACGCGGTAAAAAAATCTATAACTGAAAAAATACTGATAATTACAGGTAGTCCTGGTACAGGTAAAAGTACGATTTTAAACATAGTAATAAAATATTTCCAGCAGCAAAACAAGAAAGTTCTTGCTGCTGCTCCTACAGGAAGAGCTTCTAAAAGACTTAGCCAAACAACATCCATAGAAGCAAAAACAGTTCACAGGCTCTTAAAATACCAGCCAAAAATGAATAAATTTCTTAAAAATGAACATAATCAACTTGATGCGGATCTTGTAATAATTGACGAAGCTTCGATGCTTGACATAAGGCTTTTTCAGAGTTTTTTAAAAGCAATAAAAAATGAAACAAATCTTATACTTGTGGGAGACATAGATCAGCTTCCCGCAGTAGGTCCGGGTAACGTTCTCAGTGATATTATAAATTCTAATATTTTTACTGTAGTGCGCCTGCAAAAAATTTACAGGCAGGAAGGAAAGAGCCAGATAATATTTAATGCTCATAGAATAAGGGATGGTATATTTCCAGTTTTAAAAAAATCTGAATATGAGGATTTTTATTTTATTGAAAAAATTGAACCGGAACAGGTTGTTAGTCTGATTCTAGATTTAATTACTCAAAAATTACCAAATAAATTTAATTATAATTCACTGCATGACATTCAGGTTCTTGTACCAACAAACAAGGGCGTGGTTGGAGTAAATAATTTGAATATTAAAATACAGGAAACAATAAACAAAAATAAGATAAATATCTTTAAAGGCTCGATTGAATATAAAATTAACGATAAGGTAATCCAGCTAAAAAATAATTATGAAAAAGATGTTTATAATGGCGATATTGGTTTTATAAAAAACATAGATTTTGATTTGAAAGAGCTTCACATTGATTTTGATGGAAAAATTGTAATATATGACTTTTATGATTTAG
>JAHILC010000052.1 GCA_018897225.1 Actinomycetota bacterium | reverse complement strand
TTAATCTTTTACGAGAAGGGCTTGATTTACCCGAAGTTTCATTAGTTGCAATACTTGATGCTGATAAGGAAGGGTTTTTAAGATCTGAAATCTCTTTGATCCAGACAATTGGAAGAGCTTCGAGGAATATAAATGGGATGGTTTTAATGTATGCTGACAATATAACTAATTCCATGAGAAATGCTTTAGGCGAAACAAACAGAAGGCGAAAAATACAGGTAGAATATAACGAGCAGCATAATATTATACCCACAACGATAATCAAGAGCATTTCTGATATCCTGTATGCAAGCGGCATTAAGTCAAAAAAGACAGCTAAAAAAGAGTTCTCCGTAAGGGAAAAAGCTGCAGCTTTTTCCAACGACAGGTTATTGGATATGGATTTCTCTAAAATAGATAATATAATAAGTGGCTTGGAAGAAGAGATGCATATGGCAGCAAAGGAAATGAATTTTGAAAAAGCTGCGTTTATAAGAGATGAAATAACAAAGATTAAAAATATAGCAAATATTCAAAATGACTGAAATCGGTCAGGTATATTAAGACAGAAAAATTCATATGAAAACCGAAATAATAATAAAAGGCGCAAGAGAACATAATTTAAAAAATATAAACCTTAAGATTCCAAGAGATAAATTTATTGTTTTTACAGGGGTAAGCGGCTCGGGGAAATCTTCCCTTGCTTTTGATACAATTTATGCTGAGGGCCAGAGAAGGTATGTAGAATCCCTTTCCTCATACGCGAGACAGTTCCTTGGACAGATGGATAAGCCTGATGTTGATCTTATTGAAGGGCTTTCCCCTGCAGTTTCAATAAATCAAAAAGGTGTTTCAAAAAATCCCAGATCAACTGTGGGAACAATAACTGAAATATATGATTATTTAAGGGTTCTTTATGCAAGAATTGGGGTGCCTTACTGTTATGTATGCGGAAAGCCAATCACAAAACAGACAGTCGATCAGATTGTTGACAAAATAATGGATTTGCCACTGGACACTAAGTTTCAAATTCTTGCACCTGTAGTAAGGGGCAGAAAAGGTGAGTACCTGAAAACTTTTGAATCAATCAAAAAAGAAGGCTACGTAAGGGTTAAAGTTGATGGTGAGATCTATGACATTTCTGATAATCATGAAATAAGCATAGATAAAAACAAAAAACATGAAATTGAAATTATTATAGACAGGTTGAAAATAAGACCGGATATAAGAAAAAGGCTTACTGAAGATATCGAGATTTCACTTAGGGAAAGCGCCGGAATTGTACATATTGAGCTTCTGGACACTGGTGAAATATTAAGTTTTTCAGAAAATTTTACCTGTGTTGATTGCGGAATAAGCTTTGAAGAGTTGTCTCCGCGCATGTTTTCATTTAACAGCCCTTATGGCGCATGCAAGGACTGCAGTGGTCTTGGGGTAAAAAAAGAAATAGATCCACAGCTAATTGTAGAATATCCCGCACTTTCCATAAATGAGGGTGCAATTCCATTTTTTAATATGAACTATTCAAATTATTACTCTCAGCTTATGCGAAGCCTGGCAGAACAATATGACTTTAACCTTGAAACTCCTTTCGAGGAGCTTGATGACAGGGTAAAAAAGCTGGTTCTTTACGGAACTGACGGGGAAAAAATAAAGGTAAGATACCGCAATCACAAAGGAGAAATAAGGTATTACTGGCTAAGATTTGAAGGGCTTGCTAATAATTTAAGCAGGAGATATATAGAAACTGAATCTGAATTCCAGAGAGACAGGATTGAACGAATGGTAAATGAAATTCCGTGCAGCGGCTGTAATGGCAAAAGACTTAAGCCCGAAAGTCTTGCTGTCAGGATAAATGGGTTCTCAATCGCAGATTATTGCCTGCTGACAATTGAAGATGCTATCATCTGGCTGCGAAATCTTCAACTCAGCGATAGGGAAAAGATTATTGGAGAGCGGCTTATTAAGGAAATAGTTGAAAGGTTAAACTTCTTAAAAGATGTAGGACTGAATTATCTCACACTGGACAGGCAAGCCGGAACACTTTCGGGTGGTGAATCCCAGCGGATAAGGCTGGCGACTCAGATAGGTTCGGGGCTGGTTGGAGTTCTATACATACTGGATGAGCCAAGTATAGGTCTGCACCAGAGGGATAACAACAAACTGATAGGTGCACTAAAGCGATTGCGTGATCTCGGCAATACCATAATTGTAATTGAGCATGACGAAGAAACAATGCGTTCCGCAGACCATATTGTTGACATAGGACCTGGTGCAGGTGTGCATGGCGGGGAGATAGTATTCAATGGCAGCCTGGAGGATATATTGCAATGTGAAAAGTCCATTACCGGCAAATACCTTTCCAGAAAAAGATTTATCCCTGTTCCTGAAAGCAGGAGGCAAGGAAACGGTAAAAATATTATAATTAAAGGTGCGAGAGAACATAACTTGAAAAATATTGATGTTGAAATCCCGCTTGGCAAACTAATTTCAATAACAGGCGTGTCAGGCTCAGGCAAAAGTACCCTGATAAATGAAATACTATATCCTGCTCTTTCAAGCCTGCTTATGAAGTCAAACGAGCATGCCGGGAAGCATGATAAAATAATTGATTATAAAAACTTAGACAAGGTAATAGTAATTGATCAGTCACCAATAGGTAGAACTCCACGCTCAAATCCTGCAACCTATACAGGTATCTTCGGTTATGTAAGAGAGCTATTTTCGCGAACAAATGATGCCCGTATGAGAGGTTACAAGCCCGGAAGGTTTAGCTTTAATGTCAAGGGTGGAAGATGCGAAGCCTGCAGCGGTGACGGAGAAATAAAAATAGAAATGCATTTCCTTCCAGATGTTTATGTCCCTTGCGAGGTTTGTAAAGGCAAGAGGTATAACAGGGAAACTCTTGAAATCAAGTATAAGGATAAGAACATAGATGGAGTCCTGAACATGAATGTTGAAGAAGCCATGAACTTTTTTAAGAATATTCCCAGAATAAGCAGGAAACTGGAATTGATTAATGATGTTGGCCTGGGATATATAAAATTGGGGCAGTCCTCAACAACACTTTCAGGAGGCGAAGCTCAAAGGGTCAAGCTTTCAACAGAACTTTCAAGGAAAAGTACAGGCAATACCATGTATCTGCTGGATGAGCCGACAACAGGACTTCATTTTGATGACATAAGCAAGCTATTAAAAATTCTAAATAAGCTTGTTGATGCTGGCAATACTGTGGTAATAATCGAGCATAATCTTGAAGTTATTAAATCCGCTGATTATATAATTGATTTAGGGCCCGAGGGTGGAGAAAAAGGCGGACAGATTATTGCTGCGGGTACACCCGAGGAAATAACTCGCAACGGCGCTTCTTATACCGGCAAATTTTTAAAAAAGGTTCTTAAGGATAATAATGGATACAAAGACCGACAGTTCCACACAGCAGACTCTTGGCGAAGAAACAGCTAAACCCAATATCAGGAATATTTTACCTATTCTGCCTAAGCAGCCTGGCGTTTATATCTTCAAAGACTCCAGAGGCAGGGTAATTTATGTAGGAAAAGCGCAAAGTCTTCGCGACAGGGTTAAAAGCTATTTTCAAAAAAATGATTCAGTCAATTACGTAAACCACCCCATTTCTTTTTTTACAGACAAAATAAGCTCAGTGGACTATATTGTCACAGACAATGAAGTGGAAGCGCTGATGCTGGAGAGCAATCTTATTAAAAAAAACCGGCCTAAATATAATGTTTCCCTGAAGGACGACAAATCCTATCCTTATATTGCAATAACCGAAAATGAAAAATTTCCCAGGGTCTTTATGACAAGAAACAGGAATTTAAAGGGCGCTAAATATTTTGGACCCTATACCAATGTAAAACCAGTCAAGGAAATTCTCGGCGCTTTGCGCAAGATTTTTCAATTAAGAGACTGTAAAAAGAGTAAACCTGGCAAGGTTAGAGACGCAGTTTGCTTAAATTATCATATAAATTTATGTTCTGCGCCTTGTGCAGGGAAAATTACTGAGGAAATATACAGGCGCAATATTGATTATATCAAGATGTTTTTAAAAGGCAGCGATAAGACAATTATTGAAAATATGAAAGCAGAGATGATACGGCATGCTTCAAATAAAGAATTTGAAGATGCTGCAATTTTAAGGGAAAAAATTGAATGGATAAATGAGCTTCATGTAAACCAGAAAATTTTTTTTAGCGGCGAAGATACCTGGGAAATCCTTTCAATTTCAAAGGATGTAAGCGCTGAAATGGCCGCTGTGAGCTTATTTAGCTATAAGGAGGGGGAACTGTCAGCAATAAATAATTTTATAATTTCAAACTGCAAGTTTATAGCCGAAAATGAAATACTGGCTGGTTTTCTAAAAAGCTTTTATATAGATATTGATAATGTGCCTTCAAAAATTTTTATACCTTTTGAGATAGAGGATATGGAACTGATTTCAGAATGGCTTTCAAAATCCAAAGATAAAAAAATAGAAATAAAGGTTCCTAAGATTGGTGAAAAGAAAAAAATTATTGGGATGGTTGCAAGAAATGCCGCACTATATCTTGAAAAGAAAAAATTTGAAAAGGACATTGGTTATTCCAAGGCCTACAAGGATCTTTTCAATCTAAAAGGAATACTTGGATTGGAGAATATTCCAAAACGCATTGAATGTTTTGATATCTCCAATATTGGCAGCAGTTTTGCGGTTGGCTCAATGGCCGTTTTTATAAACGGCAGCCCGCTTGCAAGCAATTACAGGCATTTTAAGATTAGAACTGTTACCGGTCAGGATGACGTTGCGATGATGGAAGAAATACTGAACAGGAGACTGAGATATCTTGAAGACTGGCGTGTCAATATAGAAGACAGCTTCTATATAAAACCTGACTTGCTAATAGTTGACGGTGGAAAAGCTCAGTTTAATATTGCCAGGAGTTTAATGGCAAGAAAGCAATTACCTGAGATAGATGTCATAAGCCTTGCAAAAAAGGAAGAAATAATCTTTTGCAGCAAGTTTGAAAATGGGATAAAGCTTGATCTTGCAAATAATTACATGAAGATCATAACAAGGGTGCGGGATGAAGCTCACCGATTTGCTGTCAGCTATCACAAGA
>JAHILC010000051.1 GCA_018897225.1 Actinomycetota bacterium | reverse complement strand
TGGCAAGGGAGGCTGGAGTATCAATATCAACAGTTTCTAATGCCTTAAATAATTCAAGATATGTAAAGAAAGAAACAAGGGAGAAAATTCTTGAAATTACTAGGAACTTAAATTATACGCCAAATATAATTGCAAGAGGGCTTAAGACAAGAAGTACTAGTACAGTAGCTGTTATAGTCCCGGATATATCTAACCAATTTTTTGCTCAGGTAATAAGGGGAGTGGAGGAGGTTGCAAGACTACGAAAATATAATGTTTTACTTGCATGCACCTATTATGACGTTTTGGAAGAGAAGAAGAGTATAGAAATTTTAAGAAAACAATTTGTTGATGGGTTTGTGTTTATTTCTGGTTATAACAGCTTTGATCACATAAAGGCATTAAATGATGATAAAGTTCCGGTTGTTGTTGCAGACAGAGAATTAGGAGACACAAAAGTACCGTCTGTTTTAATAGATAACTTTGGGGCTATGCGAGAGACTGTAAACTATTTACATAGATTAGGGCACAAAAGGATAGGCTATATTTCATATACTTATGATAATCAAACCACGGTTGAAAAAAGATTTAAGGGTTACTGCAGGGGGTTGAAGGATAATAAACTTGTTTTTGATCCAGATATTGTAGTAATAAGTGAAGCTCTTAGATTAAATGAACTTCAGGGTTCTCGCGAAGCAGTTAAAAAAATTCTTAATTGTAAAGATATTCCAAGCGTAATTATGAATGCCTCTGATTTTATAGCTGTTGGAGTGATTAGGGCTTTAAAGGAACTGAAAATTAAAATTCCTGAAGAAATATCTGTAGTAGGATTTGATAATATATTAATGAGTCTCTATACTGATCCACTTCTAACGACTATAAAACAGCCTAAAAAGCAGATGGGTATTACAGCTATAAATCTATTGCTGGATATAATAAAGGGCAAAAGGGTAAAAGAGAAGAATATAGTACTTCCAACAGAGTTAATAGTGAGACAGAGTGTAGCAAAGCCAAGGAACTGTAGCAAGTTGAACCTGTTGTCCGAAACTATTTATTGCAGAATGAAATAGGACAGTATTGCAAAAGAAATTCCCCACTTCTGCAAGTAGGCCATTGCAGGCACCTACCAGAATTACTTTAGATAGTAAGTTAATAATTAGAAAATCCTGTAAGAAGATTAATGGTTCGTAACAGGCTAAAATGCATGCTTTATGCTTTTATACTCCCCGTTTTTAAAAGTATTTGTAGAATCAGTATCTAAAGGTGAATCTGGACTATATTTTCAATTTAACCAGTCAATGCAGCATCTAAGTTTTATGATTCATATCAAGTACTTTTCCCTAATAACCTCTCTATCACTTTCCATTCACTTGTTATATGATTATAATTTTTACTGGTAAGTGTTATATTGAAGTTCACACTTTGGAAAGAGTAAAGTAAAATATTTTTAACAATCTAAAATCAATAATACTAGTCAGTTATGTTTAAACAAGATATAATTACATCCGTTTTAAAGGAAAGAATAGATAATTTTTCAAAATATCTAAAAGAGTATAAGAAGATAAAATTTTTTAATGGTAAAATACCTGGTGACCCCAGTAAGCCAAATTACAATGATTCAGGTTGGAATATTGTCACTTTACCATATAAGTGGAGTATAGATAAAGATGTGTGGTTTAGAAAAAAGATAATTGTACCTGAAAAGATTAATGGAATTGCTATAAAAGATTCAAAGTTGGAAGTAGGGGGCTATAGCAATCTATTTGGTAATGTCATTATTGCCGAAGGAGAATTCTTCATTGATGGGCAAAGGATCTTTAAAGAAAACAATTGGACTGATTTTAGATACCGAAATTTAATTTCCAGTAAAGTTGTTCCAGGAGAGGAGCATATAGTCGCTTTCCATTTTGCACAAAGGAAACCCTATATGGATCAATACCCAAGATGTCTTAATGTCATTGAGTTTCACTACAGTAAGATAGACGACATCATATTTGAAATAGAATCTTTTATTGCGGAGATTAAATTTTCACAGATATTAACAAATGGGGAAGAGACTATAGATAGAGTTTTAAAAGAGGTTGAAATTGACAAACTAAAAAATATGTCAATAAAAGAACTTTTAAAGCTAATAAATCATATAAGAGAGGGAATTTCTGTTTTACGGCCACTTGCCAGGGAATATGTCATTAATTTGATTGGACATGCACATATTGACATGAACTGGCTTTGGGAAATGGATGAAACTGCTGATGTATGCAAGAATACATTATCTACTGCATTAAAACTAATGAACGACTTCCCAAATTTTTGTTTTTCCCAAAGTCAGGCATTCATATATGAACTTTTGGAAAAAAAGATGCCAACAATTTTTAAAAAAATAAAGAAAAAGGTTAATGAAGGGAATTGGGAAATAACTGCATCAAGTTGGGTTGAGCTTGACCTAAATATGGTAAACGGGGAATCGATTATTAGGCAGATACTTTATGCAAAAAAAT
>JAHILC010000050.1 GCA_018897225.1 Actinomycetota bacterium | reverse complement strand
TAAGCTCAAGTGCCTCTTCTATCCTTAAAGGTTTGGCTAAGACTGAAAAAGACTTTAGGCAAACTTTTTTCTTTTTATCAGGTTCTGCTCCGATTAATGGTGATGAAGGTGCCGGTATATTTTCATATGACGGAAGCCAGACAGTAAGAAATTCTGCATTGCTTTTAAGAACTTTTATGTCAAGACCAATTGCTTTAACAGCAGTTTGTAAATCCTTAATAGCGCCGACCTGACTTCCTTCACTCCAAATGTAAGGAGCGCCATTTAAAATTGAAATGTGTAATGCTATCATCAATAATTTAATTTTGAAAGAGTGAATTCTTATTCATCTGTCAATTGACTTTTTGTAAAATAACTAATAATTTAATAAATGTATTGTTTTTGTATATTATTTGTAATATATTGTTATTACTAAATGTAAAGAGAGGATTTATTATGGCTAAAACATCTGTTATCAATATTAGAACTGAAGCAGAAACAAAAAAACAAATAGAAAACCTGTTTTCACGATTTGGCATTAGTGTATCAGATGCTGTTAACATCTTTTTTCATCAATCTTTAATGCAAGGCGGGCTTCCGTTTCAAATGCAGCTGCTAAAGCCTAACCCTGAAACGATTGCTGCGATAGAAGATGTAAACAATAACCGAAATATGAGCCGCACTTTTGATAGCGTGGATGAACTGATGAAGGATTTAAATGCTTAAATTATCTGATTACGCGCTTCTTTAAATCCGGCAAGAAGTTCCCGTTCTGAAAGCCCCTGTGATATTAAATCAGCAAGAATTTGTTCATCAAAATCCCAAAACTTTTTATTCATTTACTTCCCAGAATCCGGCCCTGTCTGAGCCATGCCGTATTAATTTGTTTTGATTTTTAAGACTTACAATTGTCCTGTATATCTTGCTGCTTGATAACCCTGCAACATCTTGAAGTTTTTTTCGCGTAATCGCAGGCTCACTCTTAAGTGCTTTTATTATCATTTTTTCTGCTTTATTTTCTGCTTCGTCATCTGCTTCACTATCTGCTTCACCTGAAGCAGATGATACTCTTTTAAATATAACCTTGAAAAAATCTCCATTTTCGAAAATGGGCAGTTCAAGTCCGGCTTCCTGCATTGCAGTTCTAATTCGATTGATTCCGGTTCCCATTCTTTCTATGTAATTAATCCTGTGTAAAAGATTTGCGATAACCGGGTTTCTGGTAACACTTACAGAGCCAAAATTTGCATCAGTTATACCCTTTGGAAGTCCGCCCGGGCTAACTATTCCCACACGATTGTCAAACACTTCAACCATTACTCTTGCACCTTTTTCAAAATAGTTGCGATGACATACAGCATTAATAAGAGCTTCTCTCAGCGCTTTTTCTGGTATTTCAAGTATGTTTTTTCTCTGAACTTTTTCAATTTCATATCTCAATTTAAGATGTCGCTTCAAAAACAGCATTGCTTCATCAATATTTTCTACCATTCCACCAGAATACTCTTTTGCATCAAGGATATATACTTTATCTTTTCCTTTGTATAAAGCACAAACAACGGTGGCATGCTGATAAACAATATCTTCACTATTTTTTCTAAAAAACAGTCCACCAGCATTAGTAAATACTGCTTTACTATTTATATATTCAATACAGCCGAGATTTTTGAGGATAGCGGCTTTACCTAACACTTCACTGATTTTAGCTTTATTTATATAAGCCACATATGACTTTTCATCAAATTTTTCTTCAATCGGTAAATCTTCTCTGACAATTGAGTCATAGCGAATATGTCCTTCGCTTTGAAAAAAATCTACAATTTCATCTCTTTCTAATTTTTGGGAATTGGGCCCAAAACGTACAAAGAAACCCCTTGAACATGAATAAGGCTTATTGTTTCCTTGCGGAACGGTTATTACAATAATGCTATCATATACCTGCATATTGACTGGCAGACGCGGCTCTATTTGATTAATACTATCTTGAATTCTTGAACGTGCGACATTACCGGTGTCTGTACCGACAATTTTTCCACTGTCACTTACGCCAATCAACACCCTGCCGCCGGAGGCATTTGCAAAAGCGCAAACCTCTTGAACGAGTGCTTTATCCGGATTTTCTTTAAATTCAACGGTGTATCCCTCACCATCTGACAAAATAACATCAATATCTTTCAGCATATTCTCACCAAATTTTAAATGTTCCACTAACTAATAATTATCTTTAGTTATTTATAAATTAAATTATGTTTTTAACTATTTTACCACAAATTTACAAAAATTTTATTTTGACAAAATGCAATTTCATGCAGATATGTGCCTTTTGCCTTTTTAGTCTTTTTTAGAAAATGTGTGGCCTGAGGCAAAATGATTTGTTTGTTTATGCATCACTATCGCTCTGTGCCAAAAACATTCTCATAAGTGGAAAATTGTGTTTCAAAGCTATCTTGAAAAAGATATTTTTTATTTATTAAAAATAGAAAAGAGTGAAAATTTTATAAATTTAATCAGGATGCTTGCTTCACGGATAGGAAAACTGGTTAATTACTCCGAACTTTCAAACACAATCGGGATAAATAATTCAACATTAAAAAAATATATTTGGTATCTTGAGAAAACATTTATTTTAAAAAGAGTATCCTCATTTTATAAAAATATAAGAAAGGAAATAACAAAATCACCAACTATTTACTTTTATGATTTGGGTATGAGGAATTTTATCCTGAATGTTTTTGGTAAATCAGACAGTATTCCTGATAAGGGTTTTCTATTCCAGAATTTTATTTTTAATATTCTTTCTGAAAGATTAAAAGAAACCTCTGCCACAATTAATTTCTGGCAGACACAGGATAAGGCTGAGGTTGACTTTGTTTTAAATTTTGGAAATATTTACATTCCTGTTGAAGTTAAATATTCTTTAATTAAAAAACCGGTAGTATCAAGATCGCTTTTAAGCTTTATTAAAAAATACAATCCGCCACAGGCATTTGAGCCATATAAATTTGAGCGTGAAGATGGAACCTACGGAGCTATGCTTTCTATTAATAAATTTGCAATATACTGTAAAAAATACGAAGGTTTT
>JAHILC010000049.1 GCA_018897225.1 Actinomycetota bacterium | reverse complement strand
TACAGGTACCGAAGAAACTTCAGTTGCTCCAGCATCAATAGTTGAAGAAACAAGCGCCGAAACTACGCCGGGAACCTTAAGCGAAAACATAGAAAAAATAGAAATATATCTGGATGGAAATAAGGAAAGCGGTATATTTCTTGGCAATGCCGATATTGATCTTCCCTCAAGCGATGCCGCTTTGATCTATGGGGAAGACTTTGCAAATTTTGGATTTGCTCTTAAAAACCAGGAGAAAAAGTTCATCTTTGAACCTGCAACCCCGCATTCACTTTATATTTACTTATTTATTCCTGCATATGGATGGGAATATATTAAAAAAGAATTCACCGTACCGGGAGATCCCGTAACTTCAGAAAGCATAGGAATGTCTTTAGACAGCATATCAGACAACGAAATTATTACTCAAGACAGGCTAAAGGAAGTAAGGGTTTCGGGATGGGCAGCTGACCTTGGTGTCGGTGAAAATACCGGGATAAATAAAGTAGAAGTCTTTCTGAATGGCCCAAGAAATTTTGGCAAGCTTTTAGGCCAGGCTCAATATGGGCTTGAGAGAACAGACGTTGGCAATGCATACGGCAATGCAAATTATAATCTTAGTGGGTACTCACTTAATTTTGATGCAAGCGAGTTTGAACAAGGGTCATCTCATAAGTTATATGTTTATGCATATTCTCCCAAAGGGACTCATCAATACCTTACAAGAAATATCATAATTGAAGGCTCCGGTAAAGAATTAAATTCAATTATTTCTGCAGATGTAATTATAGGCCTGGAAAGTATTGAAATCAAAGGTTGGGCGATAAACAAAAATTTTATAGAAAAAGGAATCCCCCGGTCACTCAATATTGAATACGTCGTTAAAAAAATAGTCTTTGTTTCAAATAAGAGTGGAAATGAGGATATCTTCAGCATGAATCTTGACGGATCTGAATTAACCCAGCTTACAAATGATCCTCGAAATGACCACTATCCTTCAGTTTCACCAGACGGTAAAAAAATCGCCTATTCTGCAACCATTGGTGGTACGTGGCAGATAGTTGTTATGAACTGGGATGGCTCTGGAAAAAAGCAAACTACCTCTGGTCCATACCGGCACGGTTTCCCAACCTGGTCTTTTGATGGAAAATATATATTTCTGGAAATTAATATTGATGAAAACTGGGAAATTTACAGAATGGACAGCGACGGCAGCAATTTAAAAAGACTGACAAATAATCCGGGAATAGATGATTGGCACCCGGCAGCCCACCCTTTTGAATACAAGGTTATTTACGAATCGGGTCCTTCAGGAAGTGAAGATATCTTTATAATTGACGCAAATGGTGAAAACATGCAAAAGATCACCAAATCCGATAGAAGATACAGGGTTCCAAAATTCTTAATTGATGGCAGTAAAATAATATTCATGGGATTTGATAATAATAATTTACCCCAGGTTTTTATGATAGATCCCAATGGAGAAAATCTTTCCCAGCTTACAAATTCACCCGGGGGTGCAGCAATACCCATCTCTTCGCCGGACAATAAATTTATTGCTTATAACGGACGGCCAAACGGTGGTGAGGATGTATTTATAATGAATCTAGATGGTTCTGGTCAAGCTCAGCTTACCAATATACCTGGTGATGATTGGGGTCCTGTATTTCTTTATCAGGCAAAACAATAATAAAATCCGCACGCATGCGCCTATTTAAAACATACGGGGTGTTCTTTCAAGCTTGTAAGTTATTTCATGCGTCAGCTTTTTCTTAAAGCTTAGTCTTATAGAAACTCCAATTGCAAAACCAAGCCACATCGACCAGATTATCTGCCTTGAGAAGAAGTAAAAGGCTGCCTCGCTTATCTGCCTGCTTGAATTAAAAAGCTTTGTTATAAAGAAATTAGTAATTCCTCCCTGTGAAAGAATCAGGAAAATAAAAGGCAGAATTCCTACAATTAAAAGCATCCTGAAGTCAAAAAAACTTTTCTCAATGCTTAGCCTCAGGAGCAATGCAACTATCAAACCAATAAGGAATCCGACTATTATTAGGTCCAGGATTTTTAAAAAGGTAAGCCAGCCGCCAGCCACATTTACATTGCCAAAAAGCCCCATTATATTCTCAAAATAGGCATACACAAACAGGTAAAGCATTGTATTAATAAAAGCTATCACTATTAAGAAAATTCTCATAAATAAAAATTTAAAATTATTTACAATTTAAGAAATTA
>JAHILC010000048.1 GCA_018897225.1 Actinomycetota bacterium | reverse complement strand
ATCAGAGTATTTTTTACAATTACAGGAGGGGTACTGGTAATAATAATCATTGCTACATCAAGCGGATTTTTGTTTTCAAGGCGGATGCTAAAACAGATTGATTTCATAACAAAAAACGTAGAAGAAATAAATGATAAAAAACTTCACATCAGGCTTAATTTAAAAGGAAAAGATCCAATCTCAAATATGGCAAAGGCATTTGATAATATGCTCGACCAGATTGAGCATTCATTTAAAAGCCAGAAGCAATTTATTCAGAACGCTTCTCATGAGCTGAACACCCCGCTTACAATTATGAAAACAAAAATTGATGTTTTAAAACAGAAGAAGCCAATTAATCCTGGTGATTATGAAGAAACTATTGATTTAATTGACAGCGAAGTCATGAGATTATCCAAAATAACCGAAGAATTGCTTGTCCTGTCTGATCTGGAAGAAAATGGTTTTAAAGCTGAATTTGTTAAGGTTAATTTTAAATCAACACTGGAAAAGATGTTAAAACTTTTTGATAATCAGATTTATTCCAAAAATTTGATACTGGAAACCAATTTCAAAGGCGAGTCTGATATTTCAGGAAATCAGGTTCAGATAGAACAGTTGTTGTTTAACCTTTTTGATAATGCTGTTAAATATAGCGTTCCCAAAAGCAGGTTATTAATTAACCTTTTAAATAGTTCCGATAAGAAAAAACTTATATTTGAAATAACCAACACAACTTCATTAATTAACAAAGAAGACATACCTAATATTTTTGAAAGATTTTATAAGACTTCCAATATAGCAGGTAAAAAAGGTTTTGGCCTTGGTCTTTCCATAGTAAAAAAAATAGTTGAAAAAAATAATGGAACAATAGATATATCTTATGATGATAACTTAAAAGAGATTACTTTTATAATTACTTTTCCTTTATATTCCCCGAATTATAATCGTGAAATAAATATTTGATTCTCCATATTTACTTCATTTTCCAGTTATATAATTTGTGATAAATATATTTACAATTTTATTTTAAGGAGAATGTTATGCAGCAGATGGGCAGGCCCGGAGGATTTTTTCTCATTTTTGGTATTCTTAGATACCTTCCTTATATTGCAATCAGTCTTTTGGTCATTGCCATTGCAATATGGATAGTTTTTAGTATAAAGAAATTCAGATGGGCTAAAATTCTGGCAACAGTTTTAACTGTTTTCGTGGTGATTTTTGGAGCATTAAGCTTATTCTCAATTTTTTTAGGAAGAAATATGCCGGGAGGAAGGATAGGCCCTCCGGATGGCATACGGCATGAATTTCAACCGCCGGATGGTCAGAATTTTAATAATGGACATTGAAAAACTGCTTAAAGCATCTGACTACAATACTGATACAAGATTATTTTCTTGTCCTGTTTATATTATGACTTTAAATTCCTTTTTGTGCTGTACTGATCTTAAATAAAGATGACGAAATCAGAACTATGGAAAAAGAATTGATTACTTTGTATAAACCGGAATGGAATTTACAGTTATAATTTATCTACACTTTATCAATTAATAAATTAATCAATTCAGCCGTATTTCAAGCAGCAATTTATAGGTGTGTAGGCAGCATTAATTTATTAATTGATTAATTGATGAAATTATTTCAACTCATACCCGAAATTTTTTCAGTAGCATTTAATTTTATTATTAATGCCTTTACCTTTTACCCAATCTTCCACCATTTTTAAACTTATGTGAGCTACCCCAATATTGCTCGTATGACTGAAAAAACCTTGCTGCTTTATCTCTTTCCACTAATTGTTTAATATTATTATCTTTAGATTTTCCCCGTATTTTAGGGTCATATCCCATCTCACTTAAAATTTTCCAAAATTTCTTTCTTGTCTGTGGAAAAGATTTAGATGAAAAGACTACACACCCTTGATGAATGATATGAAATTTGCCATCTCTTGGAACACTATCTGTGTTTTTTTCTAATCTTAAATCAAAACCTTCAACTGTTTGTTTGAAATGATCTAACATTGCTTTTTAATTAAATCT
>JAHILC010000047.1 GCA_018897225.1 Actinomycetota bacterium | reverse complement strand
TTAAGACCATTAATCAATATATTTTTACATTGCTTATTTCCAACACATGCAACTATCCCACACATTAAAATCCCCCAATTTATAGAATAAAAATTTTAGTTGATATCACTGTACTTTAAAATCAGTTTTAGTTAATAAATTTACAACATTTAACGATATATTAAAACTATTCTTTAATATATTTTTTTTCAATAAATGGAGACGTCATACAAGACAGCAAACCGAAATAATTAAGGTTAAAAGGTAACACATCTCCAACATCCAGATTCAATTTATCCTCCTCACCGGTTTCTGCTGCCATTACTGTATGGTCGCTGCTCTGGCTGACTAACTTTAGTCCCGGGAAATCACATATGATATTCTCACAGTTCACATCCTGTATTCCTAGCGCCAATATCAATTTATAGATATGGCTCTTTTTCTTTTTTACCTCAATAATTTCAGCTTCAAGAGTAAAGGCATCACCATATGCGCCAGATATGGAAGTATAGTTTGAAGTCTCATGACCCAGCAATATTGCCTCACCAATTCTTACCTGATTTACACCTTCCGGCATCTTATTTTTTTCAATTAATTCCCAGACACTTGAATTTCCACCAGAAACTACAGGTATATCTATGGAAAGTTTATCCATGATTTCTTTTTTGAGATTGACTAAGATGTCAATGCTGTCAGCTGTTGGTTTCTTTTTGGAGATGCATCTTGCATTTGTTCCGATGCCCCATATTTCAATATTTTTACAATTATCATGGACTTCCCGGCAAAATGGCAGCGCTTCATGCGGAAGTATCCCTTCTCTGATGTCGTCAGTTTCAACCATTATTACTATCTTGTGCTTTGAATTTGTATTGCTGCAAGCCCTGGAAATTTCTTTAATTGTTTCGATCTGTGTATTGGCGCTGATATTACAAATTTTAACCATCTTTCTTATTTCAGAAATCATTGGAGTTCTTAGCAGAATAAGTGGCTGGTCTTTGCCAAAATGAGCTCTTAATTTTTCAAGATTTTTAAGCCTGCTGTCTCCAATTATGCCAATACCTGTCTTTAAAAACACTTCGGCAATCCTGATGTCCCCAAGAACACATTTAGAAACACCAACGACCGATATGCCTGACCTGACACATTGGTCGTTGATAATTCTGCAATTATTTTCGAGTTTAAGTAAATTTATTTTCAAACAAGGATACTTCATCAAGAAAAGAAAGTTATCGTTTAGAAAATTGTGGTCTTTTTCTAGCCTTTTTAAGACCGTATTTTTTCCTCTCTTTTATTCTCGAGTCTCGGGTAAGGAATCCCTCTTTCTTTAATATAGCTCTGTACTCACTATTGATCTCAAGCAGAGCTTTAGAAATACCGTGCCTTAGCGCTCCTGCCTGTCCCGTAGTTCCACCACCATCTATATCTGCAATCACATCGTAAACACTGTCGGTACCCGTTAATTTCAACGGCTGGACTATACTTGTCTTTACAGCTTCTCTGCCAAAATATTGGCTAAAATCTTTATCGTTAACAGTTATCTTGCCGCTGCCAGGAACAAGCCTTACGCGTGCAACAGATTCTTTCCTTTTTCCGGTTGCTGTATATGAAACTTTATCTGCCAACTTTACTCTCCTTCTTAAATCCTTAAATCTCTATTTTTTCAGGTTTTTGTGCCTCATGAGGATGAGTTGCCCCAACATAAATTTTTAATTTTCTCAGCATCATTCTCCCCAAAGTATTATGGGGCAGCATTCCCTTTACTGCATTTTTTAAGACAAATCTTGGTGATTTCTTAAAAGCATCTTTCAGGTTTATGGTTTTCAGGTTACCTACATAACCAGAATGCCTGTAATACTTTTTACCCTCCATTTTATTGCCTGTAAACTTTAATTGCGCTGCATTTATTACAATGACAAAATCACCACAATCAACATGTGGTGTAAATATAACTTTATTTTTTCCTCTTAAAACTTTAGCAATCTCTGAAGACAATCTGCCGAGTGTCTTATCTCTGGCATCAACAAGCAGCCACTTGTGGATAACATCTTCTTTTTTTGCACTAAAAGTTTTTGTGCCAACGTTTACCATTTTCCCTCCAATAATTTAACTCTTGCTACCAATTAATCAATATAAAACTTTGGTTAAAAACAGTCCCTTCGCAGGCACTATCTTTCCCGCAAGCTTTCTGTCTCTTGCTTCCAAAGCTCCATCAATGCTTTCAAGATTCCTGTCGCCACGCCCAACTTCCAGAACGGTTCCGACAATAATCCTAACCATATTGTATAAGAAAGAGCTTGCAGCTATCTTAAATACCAGAAGCCCATCCGGGAAATTCCTAACCTTAAAGCTGTAAACAGATCTTACTGTAAGGCTTGTGCCTAAATTATCGTTACAAAAGGACTTATAGTCCTTAGTTCCGATAAATTTGTCTGCAGCTTTTCTCATAAGCCCGATATCCAGTTTTTTTGTAATCAGCAAGCTGTAATTTTTCAAAAAAGCGCTGTGAAAATTATTGTTTGAAACATAATAACTGTATTCCCTCAAGGTCGCGCTTCTTCTTGAATCAAATATTTTGCTGACAGTCCTCATTTCTTTTATTACTATATCTGGAGGCAACAAACAATTGGCCTGCCATTTAAATTTATATAGGTTCAATTCCCTTTCAGTTTTAAAATTTATTACCTGATGCTTAGCGTGAACACCAGCGTCAGTCCTGCCTGCATAACTGAAACCCTCAAAATCTCCAAGAAGGACTTTCAGAACTTTAACCAGTTCACATTGAATAGTCCTTACTTCGCCTGGCTGAGCTTGGAAGCCCTTGTAATTGGTGCCGTCATATTCAACTACAGCTGCATAATTATTCATAAAAAATTTTCAAAATAACAAAAATAAAAAAATAAGATTTTCTAAAAACGTCTTATTTATTTTAATAATTCAACTATCACCAGTTCTGCCCCATCGCCAAGCCTGTTTTTATATTTTATAATTCTTGTAAAACCGCTTGTCCTGTCATACATGGCAGGGCCTATTTCATTAAAAAGTTTTTTTACCGTGTCGCTGTTATTAACCAGCCTGAGGCATGTTCTTCTTGAAGCAAGATCTCCTTTTTTTGCAACAGTTATAAGCTTGTCAACAAATCCCCGGAGATATTTGCCCTTGGCCAAAGTTGTAGTAATTCTGCCACTTTCAAAAAGTGAAATTGCCAGATTTCTCATTATTGCCTTCTGATGGCTTGCGCTGCCACCAAATCTACTTGCTTTTTTTGGAACTACCATATTGATGTCTCCTAAATCTAACCTACTTTTTCTTTAACTGCGCTACTTTCTAAAAGTTAACCCTAAATCTCTAACTTTTTCTTTAACTTCCTGAATTGACTTCGAACCAAAATTCCTTATTCCTAAAAGTTCTTCTTCCTTATAATTCAGAAGTTTGTCAACTGTGTCAATTCCTTCTCTTAATAAACAATTCTCTGCTCGAACTGAAAATTCAAGTTCTTTAATTGTAGGAAATTCTTTTCCTTTTTTCTTAGGTGGAACCTCTTCAAAGGTTGGATCTTTGCTGCTATTCTCAGATAGATCTATAAGCAAAGCCATATAATCATTTATGATCTTTGAAGCCTGGCTCAAGGCATCTTCCGGTTTTATGCTGCCATTTGTTTTTATATCAATTATCAACTTATCAAAGTTGGTCACTTGTCCAACACGAGTATTTTCAACCTTGAAGCTTACTCTCCTGATAGGTGAAAAAATTGTATCAAGCGGAATAACTCCAATTGGCTCTGCTTCCACAAAATTCTCTTCAGCGGACCTATAACCTTTATTTTTCTCCAAAACAAGCTCCACATTGATAGATACCTTATCTCCAAGCATGCCAATATACATATCAGGATTAACAATTTCAACTTCTGATGGAAGTTTAATATCTGAAGCCTTGATTTCACCCTGTGTGGACTTTTTAAGCTTCAATAAAGCAGGACCATCTCCCTGCATCTTAAATACTATCATTTTCACGTTAGCAATAAATTCCAGGATATCTTCCTTCAAGCCATCTGCTACTGCAAATTCGTGGCTGATATTATCCATTTTTATTCTGGTAATACCAACTCCTTCAATCGATGATAGAAGCACTCTTCTTATTGAATTACCCAATGTATGGCCAAATCCCCTCTCAAGGGGTTCAACAATAAATATGCCTCCAAACTCATCTTTATGCTTAACACTCACATTTGGTTTATGCATTTTAAGCAATTTATATCAACCTCCCAAAGAAATAAAAAAGAAATAAAATAATATTACTTAGAGTAGAGCTCTACTATGGTTTGCTCATTTATCGGAGCTTTAATTTCGTTGCGCTCTGGAACACGCAATACCTGGCCCTTAAGGTTTGCTAAATCAACTTTCAGCCACTCCGGAGGAGTAAGACTTGTTCCAGATTCTTTTGCTTCCATTATTGGAACTATCTCTTTACTTGAGGGCATTACACTTACAGACTGGCCTTCTTTTAATTGATAAGAAGAAATGTCTACTTTCTTATCATCAACAGCAATATGGCCGTGTGAAATAAGCTGCCTTGCCTGTCTTCTGGAAAAAGCAAAACCCATCAAATAAATAACATTATCAAGTCGTGTTTCAAGAAGCTGAAGCAAGATTTCACCAGTGATACCTTTGGTTTTAACTGCCTTTTTATAATAATTTCTGAACTGTTTTTCAAGAACACCATAATATCTCTTAGCTTTTTGTTTTTCTCTGAGCTGAGTAGAATATTCCGTTTCAATAAGTCTCATTTTAGCTTTCTGGCCGGGGACATAAGGTTTTCTCTCAATGCCACATTTGTCAGTGTAACATCTCTGACCCTTCAAAAATAATTTTTCTTTTTCTCTTCTGCATATTTTACAAGATTGCTCTCTAACAGAACCCATTTATTTAATTCCTCCTAATTTTACTACAGTTATACTCTTCTTCTCTTACGAGGCCTGCATCCGTTATGGGGAACAGGAGTAACATCAGTAATATTGCCTATTTCAAGACCGGCTGCTGCAAGCGACCTGACAGCAGTTTCCCTCCCGGAGCCAATACCTTTAACCAAAACATCCACCCTGACCACACCGTGTTCTTGTGCAGACTTTGCGACTGCCGCAGCTGTAACCTGAGCAGCAAATGGGGTACTTTTTCTGGAACCCTTAAATCCAAATCCGCCAGCGCTGCCCCATGCTATCGTATTGCCGTCCTGATCACTAATATTAACTATGGTATTGTTAAAAGTGGACTGTACGTGTGCAATACCATACGGTACATTCTTTTTGTCTTTTCGTTTTACTCTTCTAGTTGTAGTAGTTTTAGTTGCAGTAGTTTTTTTTACCAAAATTTACCTCCCGATTATCCTGTTACCCTTGCTTTAGTCTTAATTCCAACTGGTTTTTTTCTTCCTTTTCTGGTTCTTGCATTAGTATGCGTCCTCTGGCCTCTAACAGGCAACCCTCTTTTATGCCTAATTCCTCTATATGAGTTTATTTCTATCAATCTTTTAATATTTTGAGTTACTTCTCTTCGGAGATCACCTTCAACTTTGAAATTATTATCAATATAAGTTCTTATTTTTACAATTTCATCTTCAGTTAAATCTTTTGTTTTTCTTGCAGCGTCGATATTCAAATCTGCAAGTATCTTTTTAGCTATTGATCTTCCTATACCAAATATATAGGTAAGAGCTATAACTATATGCTTTTCTCTTGGTATATCTATTCCTGATATTCTAGCCAACTGAAAACCTCCTTAACCCTGTCTTTGCTTATGACGAGGATTTTTACATATAACAATTACTTTACCTTCTCTTATTACTATTTTGCAGTTACTGCAAATTTTTTTAACTGATGGTTTGACTTTCATATTAATTACTTCTTTCTAAATATTATTCTACCCCTGGTTAAATCATATGGTGAAATTTCAACTCTCACTTTATCGCCAGGTAAAATTTTTATATAATGCATACGCATTTTTCCAGAAATATGTCCAAGTACCTTATGCCCATTTTCGAGTTCTACTCTGAACAT
>JAHILC010000046.1 GCA_018897225.1 Actinomycetota bacterium | reverse complement strand
TCGTAAACCGACTCTATTTGTTTTAAATTATTTAATATGTCTTTTAATATATATTTATTGCTTATTTCTATGGTAAACCTGAATTTTACAAGCCCGCTCTTATTTGTCCTTAGAGTGCTGGCATTAACAATATTCAAGTCATATTCACTTATTACATTTGTTATATCGCGCAGCAGCTTTGTCCGGTCCATTGCTTCAATCTGAATTTCAGCATTAAACTTGTTCGGTGCAAAGCTGTCCCATTTAACCTCAATAAATCTTTGCTCTTCATTGTTCATAAGAGTTTTAATGTTATTGCAGTCTGTCCTGTGGACCGAAATTCCCCTGCCACGGGTAATATACCCAGTTATCTTGTCTCCCGGTACAGGATTGCAGCATCTGGCAATGGTCACAAGCACACCATCCATGCCCTTGACAATAACACCACTGCTGCCAGTTCTTTTAACAGATTCTTTACGGGCAATATCCTCAATTTCTATCTCTTGTTCCTGCTCTTTGGATTGGTTTAAGTTCTTAATAATTTTTGTAAAAACCTGATGAGTTGAAACTTTATGAGAACCGATATTTCTGAATAGTGAATCTGTATTTTCAAAATTTAACTCTTTTGCAACTTCTTCAAAAACTTTAGAGGGTATATCTTTAAAAGCCAGGCTGTTCTTGCGTAAGGTTTTAAGCATTAATTCCCTGCCGGTATTGTATGATTCAAGCCTTTCTTCCTTGCTGAACCACTGCTTTATTTTATTTCTTGCACTCGTAGTTTTGACAATGCCAAGCCAGTCCCTGCTGGGACCCTTCGGAGTCTTTGAAACTGTTACTTCAACAATATTGCCATTTTCAAGCGTACTCTCGAGTGGCACCATATTACCGTCAACTTTGGCGCCAATGCAGTTATGGCCAATATCAGTATGAATCTGATATGCAAAATCTATTGGTGTTGCGCCTCTCGGAAGGTTCACTACTCTGCCTTTTGGGGTAAAAACAAAAATCTCTTCCGCAAATAAGTCCATTTTCAGAGATTCCATATATTCCTGCGGGTCCTTGAGCTCTTTCTGCCAATCAAGCAGCTGCCTGATCCAGGCAATTCTTTTATCAAACTCTGTAGGTTTTAAAATGCCTTCCTTGTATTTATAATGAGCGGCGATTCCATATTCGGCAAACTTATGCATCTCAAATGTTCTGATCTGTATCTCAAGTGGGTCTCCCTTGCTGCTTATTACAGTTGTATGAAGAGACTGATACATGTTAAATTTTGGATTTGCAATATAATCCTTAAACCTTCCAGGTACTGGTTTCCAGATGGAATGAATTATACCTAAAGCTGCATAGCAACTTTTAACATCTTCGACTATTATTCTTACTGCAAGCAGGTCGTAAATATCATCAAAGCTTCTGTTTTGCTGGGTTATCTTGTTATAAATGCTGTAATATGTCTTCTCTCGTCCGCTTATGTCAGCTTGTATATCAACTTCTTTAAGCTTTTGGGCAATGACATTTATGGCTTCATCCATAATATCTTTTCGCAGCTTAATTCTTTCAATAACCATTTCCTTGATTTTTGCATATTGTTTTGGATAAAGCGCCGCAAAGCTAAGATCTTCAAGCTCTGATTTTATCTGATAAATTCCGAGCCTGTGTGCTATAGGGGCATATACTTCGAGAGTCTCCACGGCTTTCAACTGTCTTTTTTCTTTGCTAACCGAAGAAAGAGTCCTCATATTATGGAGCCTGTCTGCAAGTTTTATAAGTATAATTCTAACATCTTCAGACATGGCAATTATCATCTTACGAAGATTCTCAACCTGCCTTTCCTCGCGGCTGCTAAATACTATTTTATCAAGTTTTGTAACACCGTTAATTATGTTTGCTGCTGTAGCGCCGAATTCTTTCTTTACTTTTTCGTATGTAAATTCCGTGTCTTCTATAAGATCGTGAAGTATTGCAGCAATTATGGAAGTCTGATCAAGCTCGATTTCTGCAAGAATTTTCGCAACCGCAAGTGGATGGCTGACGAAGGGTTCACCTGATTTCCTGTACTGTGTATCGTGATATTTTTTTGCAATCTCATATGCTTTTTTAAGAAGCTTTTCATCCAGTTGTGGGTTATAGCTTTTTACTTTGGCAATAAGCTCGGCAAACATCACATCTGTATCAATACCTTTGGCCGCTGTGATGGCTTCTTTGGATATTTTTTCAATATCATTTTCAATTTTGTCTTCAACCGGATTCATTTTAAAAAGTTAAATATGCTATTTGAGACTGAATTCAATAACTACATGTCCTATTTTACTGATTTTTTAATTATATAGTATTGATTAAAAATTTAAAAACTATATGGAAATCAAAGTAGATGGACTACTGTCAAAACTAACAATTACAATCCTTGCCTCTTTTTTGCCATTCCAATTGTTTTCTTCTATGTTGAAAAGTATATCAATATGGTTTCCAGTATTAATTATTACCTGCTTCTTATCTTCAGCATTAAACAAAATTGCTTTTACTATTAGATTTGAATTTTTTAATAACAGTGATACATGCTTGCCATTTTGCAGCTGTCTGGATTCCTGGATGGAGCAACCTTTTGTTAAAAAAACAGGCTTTGGATTATCAATTCCAAAAGGCTCCATCCTTTTTAACTCTGAGATAAGTTCTTCATTTACCTGAGAAAAATCTATTTCCAGGTCATAATAATAATGCTTTCTTATATCTATGTCGTCAAGGTTGTTTTGAGCAATTTTTATGAGTTCCTGTTCGAAAACTTCATATTTTTTTATGTCCATTGTAATGCCGCATGCCTGCCTGTGACCCCCAAATTTTATAAAGTAGTCTTTCAGCAAGCTTATGCTATCCAAAAGGTCAAATTTCTCTATGCTTCTGCCTGATCCTTTCAATTTATCCTTATTTTCTTTAAATAGTATAACTGGTACGTTTAGCTTTTTTACAAGGTTTGCAGCAACAACACCAAGCACTCCTTCATTCCATTCCGAAGATTTGCTTATAAAGATTTTTTGGTCGTTTACTATCCTTTCAAAATCATATTTTTTAGATTCTAATATCTCTTTTAGGATTTCTTTCTGAATTAATTGTCTTTCTATATTAAATAAATCTAAGTCATCAATGATTTTAGAAATTTCATTTTTTCTGGTATCTTCACTTTTTTCTTCAAATTCTTCTTTTAATATTTCTACGCTATCCATTGCATTTTTAATTCTTCCCGCAGCATTCAATCTTGGCGCAATTATAAAACCTATGTCGTGGGTGGTTATATCTTTTTTATCATTAAGAAATTTCTCAACCAGTTTTTTTAAACCATAATTTTCGGTTTTATTGAGCATTTTTAAGCCGATGCAGACAATTGCCCTGTTTTCATCAACAAGCGGCATCAAGTCAGCAATTGTAGATATTGCAACAAGATCCAGCAGTGATCTAATGTAGGTTTTGCCAAATTTTTTTTCAAATCTTGATTTCATACTAGCATCCAGTCCTTTGAAAGCAGCAAATATGAATTTGAAAGTCACTCCTGCGCCGCTTAAATTCTTGAAGGGATATTTTGAGTCAGGAAGCTTAGGATTTATTATGATGTATTGGTTTTCTAATGCTGATGCTGACCCAGGTTTAAAATCTTCGTGCCCACTTGGCTCATGATGGTCGCAAACGATGATGTCAATATCGCTGCTTTTACCGCTTAAAATATAATCTTTTACCTGGTTGCTGTTCGTACCACAGTCAACACAGATAATCAGGGAGTATTTGCTTCTAATATGATGAACTTTTTTTGAAGATTTATTGACGAAATCGCTGTCACTTTCAAGTACCTTATTCCTTATAAAGTCCAGGCTTATGTCATAGCCTTCATCAAACCTGTCAGGAATATAAATGTCAGGGTCAAGCCCTGCTTTTTTTAAAAAATTAAACATCAGTACAGAGCTTACAATTCCATCAGTGTCGTAATCACCAAAAATCAGTACTGATTCTTTTGCTTTGATTGCTTTTTTAAGACGTCTTACAGCTATGTCTATATTTGGAAGCAAAGCTGGAGATTTTAGGACTTTTATTGAAGGATTTAAAAAAGAATTAATTTCTTCTTCTGTATTAATATTCCTGTTTGCAAGAAGCTGCAGCAAAACAGAGCTGCAATTTATTTTTTGATCAAGGCTATCCTTTAAATCTTTAGTTTGAATGCATATCCAATTTTGGCTGGATTGTGGCATTTTATTTCTTATAAACCGGGAATCTTTTATTCCACGCAACCAGGACTGGAGGTCCTACAAATATTGAAGAATAAGTACCTGATATAATTCCAACAAAAAGACCAAATGCAAAGTCCTTTAATGTTTCATTACCTACAATCAACAAAATAATTATTGGAAATAGCGCTGTTGTTCCAGTACTTAAAGACCTTACAATAGTCTTATTCATAGAATAATTAACAAGGTCCGTAAATCCATCTCTTTTTCCGAATCTTAGCTCTTCACGGACCCTATCGAATATGACAATGGCATCGCTTAAAGAATATCCAAGTATTGTTAAAATAACTGCAATGCTTGTGGTATTGAATTCCCTGTAAGTTATTGTATAGAAACTTAATATGATTAAAATGTCATGGAATAGTTCCAGTATCGCAATTAGTGCAAATCTGACTGCAAATCTAATCCAGACAT
>JAHILC010000045.1 GCA_018897225.1 Actinomycetota bacterium | reverse complement strand
TTAATTTGATATCTTCATTATAAAGATATTGAATATCAAATTTTTCAAGCATTCCCCTTATATAAGTTCTTGCAGTTTGATTTCCAAGTTGCTCAATCAATTCATTCGGATCAATAATGGGCTGCCATTGATAAGCATTTCCATGAAATTCTACCACCTTATTTAAGAGTTGTATTAAATCTTCATTTTTTGCAGGCGAGACAGTCAGGCTGCATTCTCCAATAGCTTTGTCAAAAAAATTCTTAATTTCTTTTTTTTCTTTAGAACCAAATTTAATCTCCGCTAATTCCGGCATTATATCCCTATCATTAATTTTTTTCCCAAAAAACAAATAATCCTGCAGACTTGATGCAGCAGCGCTTAAAACATAAATAGGATATTTCATTTCAGAATTCCAGTTCAGTAGCCAATTTAAATTTAAATATGCTCTTAATCTTGATGCTCTTCCTAGCCTGCCCATTAACTCAACCTCATCAATTAAAAGAACCCAACCTTTATAACCACAAAACTTTATAATGTCAGCCATTAAACCAAAATATGCTTTAGCATGTACAGTTTCTTTAAAAGTATCAAATTTAGGTAAAGGAAATTCCGGATGATTAGAATTATGAATTCTTCTAAATTCTGCCATAGGTACTCTTATCCCCATTAAATCTCCATATAAATTATCCTGTTCTTCTCCAACAGTGCAATAATAATCTTCAAAAATTATTGCCGGTAATGGGTGAATATATCTGTCGGTATCTAAAATTGGGCTTTCCGGTAAATCTACCCTGCCTTTTTTATTTAAAGCTTTCTGTATACCTACTGAAGTGGAATCGGGGGTTTTAATTCTTGGCGCAACTTTACCATAAAATTTAAATAAATTATGGCAGGAAACTTCTCTGCTTAAAGATACTCTGCTTACAGCAAATCCTAAATCTAATGCTGTATGCTCTGCAGTTGTTAACACATGAGTCTTGCCCTGGCCATATTGTCCCCAAATAATCCTTCCAGGCGGAATATTATTTGCATCAAAATTTTCTAAATCATTTTTAATTGATTCGGTCAGATTTAGTCTTAAGTCTGGTAAGTATCTCGTAGATAATCTTGTAGGAATTCCAGATCTTAATGATTCAATTATAAACATAGAAGTTATAATATTTTCATCATAATCGTTCATCTTAGCTCCTTACCTTTCTTTCAGCTCTTAAACCTACTTCAATTACAGCTGCTTTTAAATTGCTGATATCATTTAAGTTATTTATATTAATCTCACTATTTCTTTCAAAACCTTCAGTACTTAGTACTTCTATTAATTTTTTGGAAACTTTTTGCGGAAAAGTATCACCTAGAATCCTTAAATGTTCATCAGTATCTACAATATCAGCAAAAGAATTAAATCTTCCTGAAGATACCAGTCCGGTTTGGAGTCTCATCCATAATGCTTCATAACTTTTAAAACCTCTTTTTTCATCATCAATTAAAGATCTGTCACCTGCAATAACCATAAAAAATTGATTTAATAATTCTGCGTCATCAATAATTTGTCTTATAAGTTCATAAAAATCTTTCACCTGATTGGGAGTAAAAATAAATTTCCCGAACTCTTCATCCTTTTTTGTTAGAACCTCTAAATCGTCAATCAATACCACAAATCCTTTTACACCTGAATAATTTAATAAAGCAATTAATGAGTTTAACCAATATCTTGCATTTGTTCTTTGTAACCTCTCAAAAAGTGAAGTTGATTTTCTTTCAAGCCGCTCTAATTTTTCGCCCATTAACCAATTTTTTGCCATAGAAGTACTTACTTCATTCTCATCAATCATCCTATCCCTTGTAATTATGCATGCAAATGTAAAAAAGGATGGGCTTAAGTCAGAGTCTTTAAAAGTATTATAAACAGCATTTCTTATTTCTCTGGCTGCATCATATTGTCCAAAACCGTCTTTTATCAGTAAAGGCATTATTTTACCTGAGCCATCATACACGTCTTGGTTATATCCCATATTTGTTGCAACTTTTAGACAGAGACCGGTAATTATTTTTTCAAAGTCGATACTGGCAGCAATCATCCTGTAGAAATTAATTATATTATTAATCTTGTTTTCAACATTTCTTGCAGAAAAATAAATGGAGTTATAGCCCATTTCCCTGGATCTATATTCTATGCATTTAAGCAAGTGTGTTTTGCCTGTTCCTTCATTACCTATCAAAACTTTAACCTTGCTGCCACCTTTTGGTATGTAATTATCAAGATAATAGTCATAAATTCGGTTGAGCCAGGCTTCTTGTCCTAAGGTGTAGTTTTCAATTAATTCTTTATTATCCGGGGGCTCACCACTTTTAAGTGATGAAATATCACTATCTGCTATAAACATTTTCAAACCTCCTTATAAATGGTTAAACTGCTTACATGGCTTACTTTTCCTTTGCTATCTATAATAGCAATAGCTTTGCTGATATCTTTAGCGAAACCAAACTCAAATCTATATCCGTTAAAAGATAAATTTAAATTCTCTTTTAATAATCCTAATTCATACTGATAAAATTGTTTTGGGTATTCCTGCTTAGTTGTGCGCCTAAGTGTCATCAGGTTATAAATCTCGATAAGTTTTACAGCTTTTCCCCAAATTGCATCCTTATTTCTAAAAGTTAATTTATTTATAATTTGATATGCATCAAATAATTCTTTCATAAAAACATTTATATCAAGTTTTTTATTTGTAATTTTTTTATACCTTATATTAACCCAATTTGAAATACTTTCAGGATTCAGTGAAGTAGTTTTATCACTTTTTCTCCCAAAAAATAATCTTACTTCCATATTTTCCTTTGAAATAGATAGCCTAT
>JAHILC010000044.1 GCA_018897225.1 Actinomycetota bacterium | reverse complement strand
TAGGATGTCTAAAATAATAGCTTTTCAACTGCAATACCCGTCATACTGTAAATTATTGGAAGATAATAACCGGTGTTTGGAAATTCTATTCGCTGATCAGGGCCATGTTCTTTAATGCAATCCTTTAAAATATTCTCTGCTTTCTCTATTATTTTGTAAGCACCTTTTATTGCACTTGTAGCTATTATTTTAGACATCCTATAATGCCCTCCTTGCTTCCATATCCATAAGAACTCTTTCTTTTTTAATATCTATTTTTAATGCTTTTCTCTTTTCCTGAATAACGTTTATTACCTTATCAAGTAATTGATCAATGTCTGAGATGTATTCAAGCTGTCCTCCAAATTTTTGCTGCCAGCCATTTGTAATTATATTCTTAACCTCTTCACTTGACTCCACGGGTATTGGCTGACCTCCGAATGCCACATAGACACCCGATGCGGCAAAATATGTACCAATCGATAATGCTTTTTCACTCATCCATTCAGGAGCAATCCCTGCAGCGGGTAAATCACTAATATCATCACCCAGGCCGCCTTCCCTTACAATTTCAGATGCAATAGTCAAAATTCTAGAGTTATCCACGCAGGAACCAAGATGCAGAACCGGAGGAATTCCTACTGCCTCACAAATTGAACGCAATCCTTCCCCTGCATATTCCATAGCCTCAGGAGTCATAATTCCACATTTAGCTGTTGCCAGCGCTCCGCATCCTGTTTGAACAACCAGATAATCTTTCTTAATTAGTTCTTTTACAAGGAAGTTATGATATTTATCATGAGTAATCCTTGCATTATTACAACCAACTACAGCTACTATTCCTTGTATCCTTCCATCAATTATTCCATCATTTAGGGGCCTGAAGGATTCTCTGAATCTTCCACCAAGCATATATCTAATATATTCATGAGAAAAACCAGCAACCATGTCAGACTTAACATCAGGTATGCAAACCTTATGTTTTCTATTTGTATAATTGTCTATCGCTACTTTTATTATCTCTTTAGCAAGAGTAACCCCATTTACCTCCTGAAATTCCATATGTATGGCTCCAGGAATTTTACACTTGGGTGAAGAAGTTACTAGTTTTGTATGATATCTTTTTGTAAGTTCACCTAATGATTGCATAATACACTGGATATCAACAACCATTAACTCAACAGCACCTGTCATTATTGCCATTTCCTGAGATAAAAAATTACCTATGGGAGCAATACCCTGTCTCATCAATACTTCATTTGCAGTACAGCAAATACCAACTACATTTATTCCATTCGCACCTTTAGCTTTGGCATAATCTACAAGTTCTTTATCATCAGCAAGTTCTGCAATAATTTCAGAAAGTGTTGGCTCGTGACCATGAATTACAATATTTACTTCACTGGCTTGAAGCATTCCCAAATTGGCTTTCGCAGCCAATGGAACAGGTGTATTAAATAAAATATCAGTAATTTCTGTCCCAACCATGGAACCACCCCAACCATCTGACAGGGCGGTACGGATTGCCTGATTTAAAATATTCTCCGGGTCCTGGTCAACTCCCATATGCGTCCTGTGCATCATCTCGACAACTTCTCTGTCTATACCCCTTGGGACAACCTTATATTTTTCCCAAATTTCCTGTCTTTTTTTTGGAGCCAGCTTTATTAGATCCAGTGCACCTGTCTGCTGTCCAAATAATGCCATAGCTTTCTCTGCTGCTTCTTTTGCTATTTCATTAACACTTTTATCACCGGTGTTTACTCCCAAATTTTTGGCAAACCTGAAAAGTTTTAATTCGTCCTTAATTTTCAGGCCTTCAGCTTTTCCTTCGGCAGTAAGAGCAAGTAAATGTGCCATATCCCTTCCGTGATCAGAGTGCGCAGAAGCGCCGGCTGCAATATGACGGGCTAAATTTCTAGCAGAGATGGTTCCAAGTGTTGCTCCGCAAAGTCCTTCAGTATTCTCTCTTACTCTGCAAGGACCCATTCCACAATTTTTACAACATACTCCTGAAACACTTGAGCCTATAGGACATGGTTTTAAGGATTTAGAACGGGTAAACACTGTGCTTTGTTCATCTTCAATATTTTCAAGTAAATTACAAACTGCTTCATCACTGCTTAAATCAGCTATTTTTTCAATATCTTTATTCATTAAGATTCACCTTTCGTGCAATTTTTATTACAATAACTCACTTATTATCTCTTTTATTAATTTAACAGCTTTTGGATGTCTCATTGTTATAATATTTGAACCTGAGAGCAACATACACATTGCAGAAATTGTTTCCCAGTTAATACCCCTTTCCTCTAAATTGCCCCATTCAGGGTAAGCTTCTTCACTTTCTTTTACTTCCTTAACTTTCCAAATTTCAGCAGCAATATTATTAATTATCGGCATCTGGGTCATCTTATCATCCTGAAGCAGTGCAGCAATCTTTAATCTCTCCATTGCTGAAAAGCAGTATTCTATTCCATAACCCAAACCTGAGCTTGAAGGATCCATGGCTATCCTATCTGCGGATAATCCTAATTGGGTAAGTAATATATTTATTTGTTTGGCAATATTTACATCAAGTGGGTCCAATGCAATTAAATTATTTTTATATCCTATGGTGGAAGCAGCAAGGGTTTTATAGTTATCTTCTTCGACCCAGCCAAGCAATATGTTGCTTTCCGAGTTTTTTTCAGATACTTTTTTCATGACTTCAGCAACGATTTCCAGAGGGGCATCAGCATAAACAATCAAAGGTTTATCAATAGCTTCCCTTATGCTTTTTACTAACTCACCAGCTTCTTCGGGTGTCATGCTGCCCATTTCAGGGTTTATTTTTGTTAAATGAAGACAGATTGCATCTGCTCCGAATTCTTCAATGCACTTTTTAGCCCACTTTATTGGGTCATCTGCAACATCTTTGAAATAATTTAAAAGGTACTCTGGCCAATTTGTTGGCGTCATATCAAAAACATCCAATGCGATGGCTGGTTTATTTGAAGTTTCTCCATCAAAACTATAAAAAGGCAATACAGATTCTCCGCCAACCAAAACTTCAGTTTTATCTTTACCAAGCTTTAATGTATTGATTTTACCAGTATATTCATCTTTTGGAATTTGAAAATTCATTTAAGATTTCTCCTTTTTTTATTATTTGCAGCTTTGAAAACATAGTAACTACCTTGTAACGTGTCGCACAATTTTTTATATTTTATCATTTTTTAAAAAAACTCCATAGGATTTTATAAAAAAAAACTGAAAAATTAATAAAATATAATCTAATTATAGTTTAAGTTTTTATAGCCCAAGACTTTTTAATATGTTATTTACCTGCGATACAGAAACACTATTATCAGGCAATTCAAAAATAGGTTTCCCGGATAATTCTAAATCAATGATATTTTTGTCTGTATAGATTGTTCCTAAAATCTCAAATTTCTGTTCTTTTATGTATTTTAATAATCTATCATCCAGCTCATCATTAACTCTGTTTAATATTAAAAATACTTTTTCTACATTTATTTGTAATTCTTTTGATAAATCTCTTAATCTTGCAGCAGTTAATATCCCTCTAAGTGATGGATCGGATATTATTAGAAGATATTTTACATTGTGAGTTGTTTTACGGCTTAAATGCTCCATTCCTGCTTCATTATCCATTACGATATAATCATAACTATCCTGGAGCACGTCTATATATTTCTTAAATAAATTATTTGCTGCACAATAACATCCAGGACCTTCACCTCTGCCCATAATTAGTAAGTCAAAACCATTACCCTCAATAATTGACTGGTGAATATTCATTTCAACCATCTGGTCTTTATATATTCCAGATGAAATTATTGCTCCATTTTTTTTAAAATTCTCCACAAGTTGACCAACTGTGTTACTTATTTTAACACCAAGTAATTCATTTAAGTTTGAATTAGGGTCTGCATCCAGCGCTAAAACACTTCCATTTTTTTTCTTAATAAGATTTCTTACCAGTAATGCGCTTATAGTTGTTTTTCCTGTTCCGCCTTTTCCTGCAACAGCTATATTTATTCCCATTTTTAAATTACCTTTCAAAATTAGTTTAGTTAAATTTAGTTAAGGTGAATAAAACAAATCTACAGATGGAAATTCTTTTAAATCTGTATATGGTAAAAATAATCCTGCAATATACCTATCCATAAATTTTATACTTGCACTCAGCTCTATATAAGTAATGTTTTTTGCTATTTCTGAAGTATATTTGTATTTATCTTCTGATAGCAAACATAGATAAGCGCCTTTAACTGAGGTATTTCCCAGAAAAACATATTTGTTTGTATTTATATCCGGAAGCATTCCAATTATTATGGCATTTTGTATGTTGATGTTTTTCCCAAGCCCACCCGCTACATATACTTTATCAATATCAATTATCTTTAACTCAACATCTTCAAGAAGTGTCTTTATTCCTGAATAAACAGCAGCTTTTGCCCTTATCAAATTATCAATATCAACCTCACTTATAAAAATATCTTCTCCGGTTCCACTATTTTCTGCATTTGTAATAATATACCTGTAATCATTATCAGTGCATTTTAGGTATGGATTTTCTATATCCGTATTAAATTTCCCTTTTCTATCTATAACACCTTTTAAAAACATTTCGCCTATTAAATCAATTAATCCTGAGCCACAAATTCCAATTGGTTCACCACCGCCAATTACCTTAAAAAAACATTTGTACGTACTCTGATCTATAAAAACTTTCTCAATAGCGCCATCAATAGCCCTGATGCCACATCTTACTCCTCCACCTTCAAAAGCAGGACCTGCTGAGCATGAGCAGCCCATCATCCACTCACAATTCCCTACTACCAGCTCCCCATTGGTGCCAAGATCAATAAATAAAGTAAGTTCTTCTCTTTTTGACATATTTACAGCCAGGACCCCAGATGTAATATCTCCACCTAAATAACTTGCTACTCCCTCGATATTGTAAACCTTGACATTTTTAATATATTTAAGCCCCAATTCATCCACACAAGTGTTCAAAAATTTATTAGTGACTGTAACATACGGCATCTCTCTTATAAATTTTGGAGGAACTCCATAAAAAAGATGCATCATTGTAGAATTACCGGCTATAACCATTGAAACAACATCTTCTTCATCAATATTCGAATTTGTAAGAAGCCGAAGTATCATATCATTTATTGAACCAATAACAGCTTCCCTGAGTCTGTTTAAGCCACCACTTTTTGTTGAGTAAACAATCCTGTTGATTATATCTTCTCCAAACCTTATCTGTGGATTATATTCTGAAGCATAACCAATAATTTCGCCTGTTTCCAAATCCACAAGCTGCAGCACAAGTGTCGTTGTTCCTATATCAAGTGCAAAACCAAAGCATTTTTTTTCTTTATTATGTGGTTGAATATTTATCATAGTATTAGCGCTTTTATCTAATGTTATTGCAATTTCCCAGTTATTCTCTCTTAAAAGATGGGGCAATTTTTTTATCACATTTAATGGGACAAGTACATCATTTAAGTTTAAAGTAGTTTTTAAACTTTTGTTAAGCCTGTATAGGTCGCTAGTATTATAATCCAAAGTGGGCTTTTCAACATTTATTCTTTCTTTTATTATCCAGGGTTTTATTTCAACTGCTGCAAGTTCATCTGTATTAATACCGCTATAAATTTTATTTTTATCAATTTCAAACTTCCCCTCTTCAATCTTTGCTCTCACTTTTTTCTTTTCCAGTATAAATATAACTGCATCACTTCTTACCTTGCTCAAACAAGATAAAACATAACCGTCTTCTTTTTCTTTTCCTTTAATAAATTTATTTCTTTTTGAATAAATACGGCCACTTTTTACTTGAACTTTGCATCTTCCACATGTCCCAACACCCCCGCATGCAGATTCTATATCTATGCCGCCATCAAGTATTGCCTGCCTTAAATTATAATTTTGGGGGACTTTAATGATCTTTTCGCTGGGGAGGAGTTTAACTGAAAAATGTTTTTTATCTAGCATTATTTTTTTCAAACTTCAATTATTTGCAGATATCAGATATGCCATTAAATGTAATACCATCCGGTAGATCATCTAATGTCAAAGCTTCATTACAATTTTATAAATTTTAATAATAATATCATATGTGTTTAACTTTAAAAAAATTATATATCAACAACAAAGATTTTTCTATTCAGCTGAAACAATATTATTCTTTGTCAATGAGGAAATAATTTATCCTTGAAAGGTATTTTCAGATTTTATTTCAAACTGGCTATTGTAAAGGTTGGCATAGAAACCACCCTTTGCCAGAAGTTCTTCATGTTTGCCCTGCTCGACAATATCGCCATTATTCATTACAAGTATTAAGTCAGCATTGCGGATTGTGCTTAACCTGTGTGCAATAACAAAGCTGGTACGGTTTTTCATCAGATTATCCATAGCCTTCTGAATCAGTAACTCAGTGCGTGTATCAACCGCACTTGTGGCTTCATCAAGAATAAGAATTTTCGGGTTTGCAAGGATTGCTCTTGCAATAGTGATAAGCTGTTTTTGTCCCTGAGATAAATTAGTAGATTCCTCGTTAAGCACCAAATTATAACCGTTTGGCAGAGCATGGACAAAATTATCAACATGAGCCGCCTTTGCATTTTCAAAGACTTCCTCGTCTGTTGCATCCCAGCTGCTGTAGCGGATGTTTTCCAGAATTGTATCGTTATACAGCCATGTTTCCTGCAATACCATACCGAACATTTTGCGAAGGTCGTATCGTGAGAAATCCTTGATGTTATGGCCTTCAACAAGAATGGTGCCGTCATTTACGTCATAAAAACGCATGAGCAGTTTAACTATTGTGGTCTTGCCTGCTCCCGTGGGGCCTACAATCGCTATCTTCTGTCCTGGTTTAACTTTAACTGAAAAGCCTTTGATAATAATTTGGTCAGGATTGTATCCGAAATATACATTTTTAAATTCTATATTTCCTGATATGGAGTCAAGCTTAACTGGTGTGCTTGTATCGGGTATTTCCTCTGCTTCGCCTAAGAACTCAAAAACGCGCTCTGCCGCAGCAGCAGTCTGTTGAAGAACATTTGATATATTGGCAAGCTGTGAAATCGGTTGAGTGAATGCACGGACATACAGAATAAATGCCAGGATATCACCAATGGCTATTTTTCCTTGAATCGTAAGCCAGCCGCCAAACACACTTACCGCAACATAACCAAGATTTCCAATAAAAAACATCAATGGCATCATCATTCCGGAAAAAAACTGCGATTTCCATGCTGATCCAAAAAGTGTATTATTATACCCGTCAAACTTCTCAGAGCTTTTTGCTTCACCGTTAAATGCTTTCATTATATTATGCCCGCCGTACATCTCCTCAACATGTCCGTTAACGTTGCCTAGAGAATCCTGCTGTTGTTTAAAGTATCTTTGAGAGCGTTTGATAATAACCATAATAATTATAAAGGCAATAGGGATTATCAGGAGAGTTACAAGGGTCATAAGCCAGTTTATGGTAAACATCATAATCATTACACCGATAACGGTAATTACGGAAGTGATGATTTGTGTTAAGTTCTGGTTCAGCGTCTGGCTGACTGCATCAACATCATTTGTAACACGGGAGAGCACTTCCCCATGATTAGTTCCATCGAAATATTTTAATGGCATACGGTTGATTTTTTCGGATATATCTTTTCTAAAGCGGTAGGTTATTTTCATTGAAACGCTTGACATTACCCAGCCCTGGATATAAGTAAAAAGCGATGAAAGCAAATACAAACCTACAAGAACCAGAATAATTTTACCAATATAACTGAAATCAACGCCCGAACCTGTCCCGGCTATTTTGCCCATAATACCTTCGAAGAGCTTTGTGGTAGCTTTACCTAAAATTTTCGGCCCGGCAATAGCAAATGCTGTTGATGCCACAGCAAATACTATGACGATGATTACCGGTAATTTGTACTCGCTGATGTATTTAAAGAGTTTGCCCATTGTTCCTTTAAAGTCACGGGGTTTTTCAGCTTTCATCTGGAAACCACCAGGCCCACCCGGTCCACCGGGTCTTCCCCCCATGCCACTAAATGGTGGGTGCTGTGGTAATGGCCTGCTGCTTTGATTGCTCATGCCAATTCCTCCTTGCTGAACTGTGACAGGGCAATTTCCCTGTAAGTTTCGCAGGACGCCATAAGCTCGGTATGGGTGCCCTTACCTACAATTCGGCCATGGTCAAGAACAATAATCTGGTCAGCCTTCATAACTGTTCCAACACGCTGTGCAATTAGAAGCATTGTGCTTTTACCTGCGTGTGATTTGATTGCTTTCCGGAGTTCGGCATCTGTTTTAAAATCCAGGGCAGAGAAGCAGTCGTCGAAGATATATATGTCAGGATTTTTAACCAGCGCTCGTGCGATTGAAAGCCTCTGATTCTGGCCCCCTGATACATTTGAACCTGCCTGCGAAATCCTGCTTTCAAAGCCTTCAGGCTTTTCATTGATGAAATCTAATGCCTGTGCTACTTCAGCCGCTGTTTTTAACTGTTCATCGCTTGCATTTTCGTCAGCATAGCGTAGATTGCTTTCAATGGTGCCGGTAAACAGCAAGCTCTTCTGCGGAACATACCCAATTTTATCGCGCAAATCATGCTGTTTGATTTCCCTGATATCCACCCCATCTATGAATACACCGCCTTCAGTGACATCGTAGAAGCGCGGGATAAGGTTAACAAGCGTTGATTTACCTGCACCGGTAGCGCCAATAATTGCAGTTGACTTTCCGGGCTTTGCAGTAAAGTTAATATCATGCAGCACGTCCTCTTCAGCGCCAGGGTAACGAAATGAAACATTCTTAAATTCAATTAAGCCATGGCTATCACTGCCAAATTGTTTTGGATTTTGCGGATCATTGATAAGGGTCTCGGTTTCCAGTACATCAGCAACACGGACGGCAGAAACAGAAGCTCTCGGAACCATAATGAACATTATTGAAAGCATAAGAAAGGAAATAACAATCAGCATCGCATATTGCATAAACGCCATTATATCACCAACCTGCATGGCAGCTTTTTCAACTTGATGTGCACCAACCCAGATAATAAGTAAAGTCAGACCGTTCATTATAAGCATCATTGCCGGCATCATTACCACCATAATCCTGTTGACAAAAAGTGTTGTCTTAGTAAGGTCAATGTTAGCTTTATCAAAACGGTTTTCCTCAAACTTCTGCGTGTTAAATGACCTTATGACCAACATCCCTGAGAGGTTTTCACGAGTAACCAGATTAAGCCGGTCAATCAGGCTCTGGATGATCCTGAATTTCGGAAGGGATATTGAAAAAACAATAAGTATTATGCCGATAAGGATAATTACGGCAACAGCAATGATCCATGACATTGATGTGCTTTTGCCAAGTGCGCGGATTGTGCCTCCGATACCCATAATAGGTGCATAACAAACTACCCTGATAAGTATAATAGCAAGCATTTGAATTTGGGTGATGTCATTAGTTGACCTCGTGATAAGTGAAGCAGTGGAAAATTTATCAAACTCTGTATTTGAAAAGCTTGAAACTTTATCAAATACCTTTTTACGCAGATTTTTTGCAAGTCCCGCTGCGGTCATTGCAGAAAAGTAACCAACCCCAATAGTGCTTGCAGCCGATAAAAGTGACAGAAGCAGCATTAAGATCCCGATTTTCCAGATATAATTACTCTGAAGCTTGTTTACATCCATTCCAAGCGCCGAATATTCTGCCTTTACAGAACCAACAGCCATCTGAGTTATCATCTTGTCTCCCAGGACGTTAAACTTTTCATTCATTGCAGTCTGGATTTTTGAAAGGTTTCCGGCAGGCATCTGGGCAAGCATTATAAAAATCTGATCTGAAGTAATACCTGAAGGAAGCTTTGACAAATCAAAGCCTAAGCTGCTGCCTGCAGCAGCTGCCTTTGCGGGATCTTCTATAATCTGTTCAATTCCTGAAACAGCAAGAAATGCCTTGCCCATCAGAGGATTAATTTTGGCTATTTCTTTCTTATCTGTTTTATTAAGTACCAAAATTGCCTCTTTTTCAAGCTGCGGATACTTCTTTAAATATTTATCATAATCGGAAGAAGCATTATCAATAAGAGTATAATTCTTCAACACTTCTTCTTTATCATTTTCATTCATAAACAAAGTGATTTTCTTCATTTCATTTAAGCGGATTGCTTCTGGTACTGAATTCACTATGCCGCCTTGCTGTATTCCATTGTTTATTATATTTGACATATAGTCAGGAAGGGTCAGGTCACTTAATGCCTGCACAAACAGAAGAACAACAGCGATCAAAATCATGGGTATAAATGGCTTTAAATATTTTGCCAATCTGACCATGAAATTTTTTCCTTTTCTTTATTAAACAAATGAAAATATTAATATCAATAGTTCGCTATGATATATCTGCATAATAATTATGTCAAAGCATAAATCAGGATATGTCAGGATATTTTTCCCTAAAAAAAGAAGATCTAAATATAAAAAGTTACGTAGTTGGTCTATAAAGCCGAGTTATAAACTAAAAATGCTTAAAAGATTTATTTAAGCTTGTAATAAGATAATTATAAATTAATTCTATCTAAAATAAGTATTATACTGTTTAGCCCATGCTAACGCTTTAAAATGTAACAAACCAAGAGGTAAACCTATGGCATAGTGCAGGAGACCTGGTCTTTTAAATATGCTCCACCAAATTAACTTCCAATAATAATGTCTGCCGTTTTCTCTTATTCCCAGAAACCATATTGAGGAAAATAAACCCCTGACATGATAAAAACGAACCTTTGGAGGTCTTACCTTTTTAGGCCTATATTCACGTAAGAATGTTTTTACTCTTGCATAATAAAACCTTGGGGAATAAATGGTAGCCAATACATCATTATAACCGTCGATAAGCTTATTAGCATTCATTATAGGAATAAAGTTCAATTCAGATAGTTTCCCATTACTGCCTGAATTTTTTTCAACTAGCCTGTTAGTTTTTTTTAGTCTCTCATATAACCTGCTTTTTGGAGATACATTAAGAAGCCCAACCATTGCAATAATAATTCCACTTTTCTGAATAAAATTGATCTGATTTTGAAATACAGTTTCTTTATCACTGTCAAATCCAAGT
>JAHILC010000043.1 GCA_018897225.1 Actinomycetota bacterium | reverse complement strand
AATGTCGTAGATACACACATTAAAAATTTGCGCAAAAAATTAGGCAGGAGTGGTTCAGCAATAGAGACAGTTTTTGGTTCAGGATATAGAATTAAAGATGATAATAAATAATATAAATTTGTATACAGATATATAAAATTTTATAAAAGTTAAAACAAATTTAAGGTGAGGCGAAGCTGATTTGAGAACTTCAATTAGATCAAAAATAACATTATGGTATATTGCTGTTCTGGCAATTGCTCTTATTGTATTTGGAGTTTTTGTTTATTTTGCTCTTGATTTAAGTCTGCAAAATAGAAATATGCAAATAATGGCAGGAGAATTCCAGATGTTTAGTATCGCTGAAATAAGAACAGGTAATATCCAGGAAGATTATAATAAAAAATCCTCTGAGTCATTATCTATGAAAGAATCAAAGCCAGAATTTACTCCTCAAGAAAACAATAATGAAGATAATTATACAGCAACAATATATAGTATTATGATGCCTGTTGTAAATACCCTTACATCGGATACGCTAAAAAGAGTCTTTTATATAATCTCGGGTGGAGCAGTTATAATTATTGCTCTTGCTGCCTCAGGTGGATTTTTTCTTACGAAAAAAGCACTGAAACCAATTGATAATATTACAAATGCTGTTAAAGAAATTGATGGAAAAAGGTTACGAAAAAGACTTAACTTTACAGGAAAGGAAGATGAAATTGTAAGGCTGGCTAATACATTTGACTCAATGCTTGATAAAATTGAATTTTCATTTAATCAGCAAAAGCAATTTACCCAAAATGCCTCGCATGAGCTAAATAATCCTCTTGCTGTTATAAAGACAAATGTTGAAGTTGTACTTCAGAATGAAAAGGCTAAAAAGAAAGAATATAGGGAGACATTAAGCTTGATAAATGGTGAAATTGATAGACTATCAAAAATTGCAGATGATCTGCTACTGCTGTCAAAAATGGATACCGAAAGTGAAAAAGAAAAGTTTAGCCTTGCCAATATAAAAGATATCACAAATAAAATATTAGGAATTTTTAAATCTAAAATTAAGTCAAAGGGTTTAATTGTAAAACAGAAATACAAGGGTTATCTCGATGTTGTAGGGGTAAAAAAGCAATTAGAGCAACTGATATTCAACCTGGTAGATAATGCTGTAAAATACACAAATCTAAAAAAAGTAATAAGTATAAATATATATAATGATGAAAAAAAAGAAAATTTAATTTTTGAAATAGCAAATGAAAGCAGCTTCATTGAAAAAAAAGACTTACCTTATATCTTTGATAGATTTTATACAGGAAAATTTAAAAAGTTTAATAAAACTAAAGAAACGACTAAACACAAGACACCAGGTGATGGTCTTGGTCTCTCTATTTGTAAGAAAATAGTGGAAAAGCATAATGGAAAAATAACAGCCAGGTTCAGTGATGTCAATAAAGTCGTAACCTTTGAGGTAATTTTACCCTTATTATAAAACTTCATAGCTATTCATGTGCTTCTATCATTTGTACATTTCATCCTTACTTCTACATATGATAATTTATAACTATTCGGAAATCCTAATAAAATTAACTTACACCCAAGCTTGGCTATGTCCCTAGCCCGCCAGCCCTAAGTATATATCATCTAAAATTAATTTACTTAAGCCTGATATAGGTTTTATAGTTTAAAACTATAAAAATTCTATAAATATAAAAAAATCTTGCATCATTGCCTAACTCCACAAGTTCTTCATTTCTTAATGATATAATTTTTCCCAGTAGTATTAATTTTAGTTTATAAATTATAAAAAAGTATTCAAAAAGGAGGAGTGCATTGTCTACGATAATTAGGGGTATAAGAAGTGTGTTCAGAAGCAAAGGCAGAAGTATTGCTGTAATGGTAGTACTTACAATATGTTTTATGCTTGGAATTTTAATGATAAATGTTGATGTGTTTGCCAGCAGTAAAGTTGCAAGCATTAAAGAAGAGCTGGGAACGAAAGTTAATCTTGAAATAAAAAGTGAGTATATCAATGAATTTATTAATAGTAAAAAAGGCGCTGAACAATACAGGGAAGACCCATTCGTATTTGAAGAAGCTATAGCTGAAGAAATTTCTAAAAATCCACATATTATAAGCAAGCAAAATGTTATAGGCGGTACATTTTATTCTGAAGATCTTATCTCCAGCACGGAACTGATGATGGAGAAGCTTGAAGATTCCGATAATGTTTCTTTCAGTACGGCAACTATCGGCGGGGAAAATGGTGAAGAAGAGTATGATCCTCTGAAAATGTTTTTACTTACAGGAGTAAGTGATGTTAAAAATTTAGATGAGTTTATAGATAAAAGATTGGAGCTTATAGGTGGCGACTTTTTTTATGAACACGATATTGAAAAGGATGTCTGCCTTGTAGCTTCTGATTTTGCTAAGGCAAATAATCTTGATATAGGTTCAACTATAGTCGTAAATGGAGAGAGTTTAAAAGTTAAGGGAATATATAAAAATGTCCTGCTTAAAAGTGCTTCAGAAGGAGGAGCAATGATGGTGGTAGGGGGAATAGATAATATATATACCACACTACAAACAGCACAAAAATTATTAGGGCAGGAAGGAATAATAAATAGATCAACCTTTACCGTAGATTCATATGATAATGTGGATAAAGTCGTGGCAGCATCTGAAGAAATACTTAAAAGTGAGGGCTATGCGGATAAACTTAGAGTTTATGGTGATACTTCTAAATTTGAAAAAAGTGTTTCAGCACTTGAGGGAGTAAAAAATATTTCTAAAGTAGGTATATTTAGTGCGTTTGGAGCAGGGTTCATTATTATTCTTTCTTCCATGTTTGTAAGTGTAAGAGGAAGAGCCAGGGAAATTGGAACTCTAAAAGCAATTGGCTCATCTAATTCGACAGTTATTAAACAGTTTTTAGTGGAAAGCCTTACAATTTGTTTAATTGCTCTGTTTTTAGGACTGGTTTTAACCTCTTTTACTAATAACTATCTTGTAAATAATTTTATTTTAAAGGGAGCAAGAGAAAGTGAACTCAAGCAGCAGGAAGAAATATTTGGGGATAAAACCGGTAGTATAGTCGAATTCAGTACATTAACCAGTGATGGAATTAGTAGTGACGATAAGATAGAGGAGGTCTTAAGCCGGTGGGATATAGGAATGGACTTAAGAACTATTTTATATGCTTCAGTCTTTTCCATAGCTGTTAGCTTGCTTGGGACAGCTATCCCGGCTGTTTTCATTGCAAGGCTGAGACCAGCTCAAGTGATTAGATTTGAGTAGTTGATAAGAGGAGCAATTTGCGGCTGCTTTTTTGAAGATTGTTCTGGTTTGCAGAGTAATTAAACTAGAGGAGAAGATTTAATATGAGGAAAAAATGTAATGGCGTTTTGGTAGATATATTTCAATTATATTTAGATATGGGAGGCAAGTTTAAATGAATGATATAAACAATAATATTGGGAGCGGGGATATCATATCACTGCAGAATGTGTCTAAGCACTTTAGAATGGGTGGAAATACAGTAAAAGCTTTGGACGAGGTAACTTACTGCTTTAAAAAAGAAAAGATGACAGCCGTTGTTGGTAAAAGCGGATGTGGTAAATCAACACTTTTAAACCTGATTGGTTCGCTGGAAAAACCTGATAGTGGAGAAATATTTGTAGGAGATTTATGTTTAAATAGGTTAAGTGAGAAGGAGACTGTTAATTTCAGGAGGAAAAAAATTGGTTTTGTCTTCCAATCCTTTAACTTAATTCCTAATCTTACAGCTATTGAAAATGCTATGCTCCCTCTTGAATTTACTAATAACAGGAGAAGAAAGGAGAAGATAGAAATTGCTTCTAACTTGCTAAATGAAGTTGGTGTGGGAAAAGATAGGTTTGGGCACACACCTGGAAAGCTTAGCGGCGGGGAGCAGCAAAGGGTAGCTATTGCCAGAGCTTTAGTAAATAATCCCGAGATAATTTT
>JAHILC010000042.1 GCA_018897225.1 Actinomycetota bacterium | reverse complement strand
AGCCCGCAATGGACTAAAACAGTTGCTCCCACCAGAAATTAATCTTATTAGTGGTCCAGGATGTCCTGTTTGTGTCACTCCAATAAATGAAATAGATAATATTATAGAAATCCTAAAGGATTACGATGTTTCTATTTTCAGTTTTGGCGATATGATAAAAGTTCCAGGCTCCAGTTCAAGTCTTGCTTATGAAAAATCTATAGGTAAAGATGTGGTTATCTGTTATTCCCCACTCTATGCACTTGAATTCGCGGAGAACAACCCTGATAAAAATGTCATTTTCATTGCAATTGGTTTTGAAACTACTGCACCATTAAGTTCAGTCATTGTAAAAAGAGCCAGTGATAAAAAATTAAGAAATTTCTTTATTTATTGTACTCACAAAATAATACCACCTGCACTTGAAGTCCTGTTAAAAGACAAGGAAGTTCGGATAGACGGCTTGCTTCTTCCAGGACATGTCTCGGCAATAATTGGCAGTAAACCGTATAGCTTCGTAGCCGAAGACTACAAGATTCCAGGCGTAATAAGTGGTTTTGATCCTGTAGGTATTCTACAGGCAATAAAAATGATTTTAATACAGATTGCCCAGAAAAAACCTAAAATTGAAATTGAATATAAAAGTGTTGTAAAAGAAGAAGGAAATACCGTAGCTGTAAAGCAAATCCATGAAGTTTTCGGAGCCGAAGACTCCATGTGGAGAGGTTTGGGCAGCATTCTAAAAAGCGGTTTAAAATTAAAGCCTGATTTTTCTGAATTTGATGCAAAATTAAAATTTCCAACTAAAAAATTAAATTCCATGGAACCAAAAGGATGTGAGTGCGGCAATGTTCTTAAGGGCATAAAAAAACCTGATGAGTGTAAGCTTTTTGCAAAATCATGTACACCCGACAACCCTATAGGAGCCTGCATGGTTTCGAGTGAAGGAACTTGTGCTGCTTATTATAAATTTTACAGGATAAAATACTAAGACTAAATTAAAAAATAAAAAAAAATGCTGGCAAAAAGAAATAAAAATGATTCCCCTCAAGCAAAAGTAATCAATATTTCACACGGAGATGGCGGATTAAAAACAGGAGAATTAATAAATAGATGCATACTAAAATATTTAAAGAATGAAATACTTGAAAAGCTTGAGGACAGCGCTTCCCTTTACATTGAAGCAAAAAATATTGCTTTTACAACTGATAGTTTTGTTGTAGAGCCTATTTTTTTCCCAGGTGGAGATATTGGAAAATTATCCATATGCGGGACTGTCAACGACCTTGTAACAACTGGCTGCACTCCTTTTGTTTTGAGCCTTTCCTTGATACTTGAAGAAGGTTTTCCATTAAAAGATCTGGAAAAGATACTGATTTCAATAAGAAAGACTATTGAAGAAATTAATTTATCCAATAATGGAGCTGACTTAAGAATTGTAACCGGAGATACCAAAGTAGTGCCAAAAGGATTTGCCGATAAAATTTTTATAAATACTTCAGGCATAGGTCTAAATCAGTCAAATATTGAAATATCACCTCCGAAAATAAAAGTTAATGATTCGATATTGATCAATGGTGGTATTGGTGAGCATGGGCTTGCAATTTTGAGCCAGAGAAAAGAATTTAATTTTAAAACAGGTCTTGTGAGTGACTGTGCTCCCCTTAATTCTCTGGTAAATGATATCTGCAAGGCTTCAGATAAAATTCACGCAATGAGGGATGCGACACGAGGGGGCCTTGCAAGAGTACTGATAGAAATGGCACAAGCTTCAAAAACAACCCTCAAAATAGATAAGGCAAAAATTCCAATAAAAAAAGAGGTAAGAGGGTTATGTGAATTTTTAGGAATGGATCCATTATATATCGCTAATGAAGGGAAAATGGTAATTTTTGTTGAAAGCAAAGATGGGCAAAAAGTACTTGAGGCGATGAAAAAGAATAAATATGGAAAAGATTCTCAAATAATTGGCAAAGTAGTTAAAAAAGGTCAAGGCATTGTTGTTTTAAATACTGAAATCGGCACAAAAAGAATCCTTGACCTGCATTACAGCGAGCAGCTCCCAAGGATATGTTAAAGCTTAATTTGCTTTTAACCTGCTAATAAGGTTTTCTAATT
>JAHILC010000041.1 GCA_018897225.1 Actinomycetota bacterium | reverse complement strand
TTTTATACATGTACAATATCACCAATAGAAAATCAGAATGTTATAGAAAAATTCCTGAAAAGTTTCAGGGGAGAATATACATTGGAAAAACCACCAGTGTTTGAGAAGTTAGCTAAAATCTTAACAGAAGATTTTAGGAGTAAAGGTATTAGTGAAGATAAAGGTTTGGAAAAGTTAAGAAATAAAGGCTGTTTTGAAATAATGCCTTACTATTTTAACAGCGAGGCAGGCTTTGTCTGCAGCCTTATAAAAAATTCATATTAAACCGCTTTATAAAGCTGTATAATAAATAAGGTATTATGTTAAAATAAACAGTTAAATGTTGGCTATAAACGTTTAATAGGGTAGAAATAATTTTTAGAATGAAGGATTATATGGTTAAAAAAAGCAGTAACCGTAATTTTATTAGTAAAGATAAACCTATGTTAGACCTTAAATAAAAAAAGGAGTTGTATATGTCAAAAGTAGAGAAAATCCTATGTTCAATTGAATCCCTTTCAGAAGAGGAATATACTCGGTTGAGAGAATGGTTTTCTGAAAGGGACTGGGGAAAATGGGATAGACAGATTGATATAGACTCAGAATTAGGAAAGTTGGATTTTCTGATCAAGGAAGCCCTTAATGAAAAAGCGAAGGGAAAGCTAAGGGAACTATAAATGCATCGAACAACAAACCGCTTCTGGAAATGCTTTGATAACCTTCCAGGCCCCGTTCAAAAGGTATCAAAGAAAAACTTTGAGCTACTCAAAATGAATCCTTTGCATCCATCCCTCCATTTCAAGAAAGTAGGTAAATTTTGGTCAATTCGGGCTGGATTTAATCATAGAGCACTTGCAGTTGAGAATGTTCAAGACTTCATTTGGGTTTGGATTGGTTCTCACAACGAATACGAACGAATGATTACGAGAACAGCTTGACAAGGCATTGTACCATGTCTAAAACACTAACTCAATGTAAGCGAAATTGGAATCATAATTGTAAAAATATAAAGTATGATGAAGAATTAGCCAAGATCATTTAACATATCGCCTATAACTTTTATTTTTTCATAATAAAATGCCCAATATGGGGAGCTCCCCATATCTGTTATAGCCGGTAAGTGCTATAAATTCATCCAAAATTGTAGTTTTACCCTTCTTGGTTTCTTTTGTATATCTTTTCTTAACCTCAGTAGTAACTGCTTTTTTATGCCTCATTGATAACATCCCTTTCACCCCCTCTATTTAAAAGAATTGGGGTATCCGCTTAACTCAAGTTAGCCAAATTTATGGGGATAAGGTCCCATATTAGTAGTATTTAATGAGATAACCCCCCACTAAGACATCAATTGGCAGCAAAAGTCACATACATACCCCACTACTTGAGTTAAGCGGATACCCCAATTAAAAGAAATAGATATTATGTTTAAATATAGGGATTTTATCTAAAATTTTCTAAATAATTTCAGATACTTTTTTTAAATGACGCAACGATACTATTTGGGATACTTTTTAGATGAGGCAATTCGGATTCTTGATTTATTTGCTGTATCCAAAGATAATTACACTGGTTTAGCTAAGTAAAAATACTGAAAAATTGCAATTTTTACTTGCGGAAAATAGGTTGTAACTCCTTTCGACTTGATAATAAGATATTAAATTAAAGCATAATATCCTACGTTACACAAATAAAAATTACAATATTTCCCTATTTTTGTCCACACTAAAATCTTTTTCATAACTTTCAATGTATTGGACAGATACATTTTTAAATCCAGCATTGCTTAAAGCCGCTAATGCATCAACTTCTGTCATTCCAATAACATTTGGAATAATACCTTCAGGATCTTCTCCTTTGCTGATGTATATCGTTACATTAGTGTTCTTCGTGATTATTGCTGCTGCAAGCGGGTCCTGTTTATAAATCTTGTCAACAGGCTGTTCAATGCTGAAATCATAAATTTAAAAATAAAATTGAAAGAATTACAATTGACTTTAATAAATTTATTGAATTTATTGGATCTGAAAAATTAAGAGTCGTAAATATACTTAAAGAAAAATATAAGATAAAAGGATAGAATTTTTAATTATTTGAGCGGGAATATAAATGAAAGAAAGAATTAAAAAAATTGAAGAGGCAGTTGCTGAACTAAAGCAAATCCGAAAGTTGCCAAAGCAAAAATTTTTTAATAAAAAAAGGAAGGCAGAATTTTATTGACTTAAAAAATATAGGGCGTATTTTTAATTAATCCGCCCTATATTTTTCAAAACAATACAAATAAACGCTTACCCTGCGTATCGAATAATTTAAAACTGTATAAAACAGTTAAAACTTCCTCTTTATTTATCCGATTTTGCTTTAATTTTAAATACTTTTGTCCCGCATTTGGAGCATGTCCCGTTTATTGCCGGTCGTCCGTTTTTCATTGTTACGTCTTTAGGATTCTTGACTTCAACTTTGGCTTTGCATTTTACACAGTAAGCTTCCATTAATTCCCTCCTTGTGTTTTTAATATATTATTTTGTAAAAAGAATATTATTTTTATAGTTATGGTATTCGTATTGCCCTAGAACCTAATTAAAGGAAAAATTTTTTTAAGTAAATAATTACTAATATTGGTATTGTAAACTAAATTAAAGAATTATTGCAAGAAAAAATAAAAAAAAGATTATTTTAGCAATATGCAATATTATAATGGAATATAATATAATTTAACAATCAATTAACAGCCGGGTATTTATGATTAGAATAAAAGAAATAACTTCAGAAAAATTTTATTATAATTCTTTATTCAAGGATTATGTTTTTAATTTTGATAATTTGCAGGATCGCTTTCAATATGACTACAGAAAATTGGAAAGTTATAAAGAAAATGCAAGCCGCACAAAAAACTGCTACGATAATAAATTTAGAAATGAAATAGCAGCAATATTAAAAAAATATAATGCAAGATTAAATTGCAGCAGCAAGACATTAGAAAATATTGAATGTTTAAAGGATAAAGACTCAGTTGTAGTAATAGGCGGCCAGCAGCCAGGTTTTCTTGGCGGTCCTGCCTATATCATATATAAAATTTTAACAATTCTTAAATTAAGCTCTTTCCTCCAGGAAAAATTAAATATCAGAGTAGTACCTTGTTTTTGGAATGCGTCTGACGATAGTAATTTCGATAATATAAATAATTTATACTTTTTAGGACAGGAATTGAAAAAGATCGACCTGAACTTAACTGAGTATAGGTCAAATAAATCAGATTCTAATAGTAAGCAAATCCGGTTTTCTGATATTTATTTTCCACAGCTTACTGTTAAAAATATAATAGATGAATTTGTCAGCCTTTTACCTGAAACAGAATTTAAACCTAAAATTTTTAATTTGCTTCAGGATTGTCTTGATGTGACCCTTTCTAATTTTAATCAAAAAGATAGACTCAGTATTTCATCATTTTTTTCTGCAATAATTTCCAGAATCTTTTTTAGTTATGGCCTGGTTGTTATAGATCCAGGTGTTCCTGAGTTTAAAAAATTATCTGCAAAAATATTGGAATTTGATGTCACAAATCATGTTAAAATCAATAAGATTATTAAAGAAAATGGCGGTTTGCTTGTTCGCAGAGGATATCATGCTCAATTAAACGAATCCTTAAATATTGATAGCCTTAATTTTTTTCAAAGTGCATCCGGTAACAGGGTAAAAATAATGGAAGCTGATGAGAATAAGTTAATTGATATAATTGACAATGAAATTCTCAGCTTAAATTTAAATGTCGTGCTGCGGCCTTTATTCCAGGACTGGGTCCTGCCTGTTGTCTGCACGGTTTGTGGGCCCGGGGAGGTTAGTTATTTTGCCCAGTTAAAAGAAATATACAATATGGCTGAGATTAGGATGCCAGTCATTTATCCAAGATTTTCTGCTACAATTATTGAAAATAAAATATCTTCGGTACTAGAAAAAATTGGAATGCAGGAAGAAGATTTTGAACTGCCAAAAGAGACTTTAAAAAAGAAAATATTACTGGCAGATAAAGGCAAAGAAATAGATGAACTGTTGATAAATTTCCAAAATGATATAATGTTTAAGCTTGAAAATCTTAAAAAAACAATAACAATTAAAAATATCGATACCGATAGCTCATTTGACAGGGTTGAAAAAAATATTAGAAAAGAGCTTGAAATACTGTACAAAAAAATATATTCAGATATTAAAAAAAGCGATTCATTCATTTCAGATGCTGTGGATAGGATATATCTGAATTTATTTCCAGATTCTATGTTGCAGGAAAGAGTGGTAAATATTTTTAATTATATTAACAAGTATGATTTCGGTTTTTTAGATAGTATTTATAGCCAAATAATCCCTATGAGCTTTTCACATAAGTTTATAAAAATAGAAAAAGCAAAGGATGGAAGTTAAATGTTTGTAGATGTTTTAGCATTCAGCCCACATCCCGATGATGCTGATATGGGGTGCGGTGGTCTCTTATTAAAGTTAAAGAATATAGGCTACACGACAGGAATAATAGATGTAACAGAAGCAGAGTTGTCTTCCAATGGAGATCCTGATACCAGAAAAAAAGAGACTTTGAATGCTTCAAAAATTTTAAAACTTGATGTCAGGGAGAATTTGAAGATTAGTGATGGCGCAGTTGCCAATAATCTTGAAAACAGGCTGAAAATAATAGAAATAGTCAGAAAATACAAACCTTCGCTGGCTGTAATACCTTATGAAAAGGACAGGCATCCCGACCATGAAAATTCAAGCAAGCTTTTAAAAGATGCAATCTTTATATCAGGACTAAAAAATTTTAAGACAGATGGCCAGTTTCACAAGCCAAAAATTGTGATTTCATATATGTTGAATTACCAGTTCAAACCCAGTTTCATAGTAGATATTTCAGATTATTACATACAAAAGATGGAAGCTTTTGCTGCTTACGAGTCTCAGTTCGACAGAGAAGGCGGCGGCCAGTCAACCTATATAAATTCAAGATATTTTTATGACTTTATAACGAGCAGGAATAAATATTATGGGCTGAAAATTAATGTTGAATATGGAGAACCATTTTTTATAGATTCTGATATAAAAGTTGATGATCCTATAAAATTTTTTGATTATATTATTTTTTAAGATTTTTAGAAGATGAGAATTGGAATAACATGTTACCCAACTTATGGTGGAAGCGGAGCTGTAGCGGCTGAGCTTGGAATAGAGCTGGCGAAAATGGGACATATCGTCCATTTTATAAGCTACGGGCTTCCTTTTAGGATAAATAGTTTTTTTAAAAATATTTATTTTCATGAAGTCGAAATGCTTGAATATCCGCTTTTTAAATATCCGCCTTACAGCCTATCGTTAAGCGTTAAAATGGCTGAAGTAATTGAAGCAGAAAAGCTCGATATACTTCACGTGCATTATGCTATGCCTCATGCTGCATCAGCGTATCTTGCACAAAAAATGGTAGGAGAAGATAAGATTAAGTTTGTGACAACACTTCATGGGACAGACATAACCCTGGTCGGAAGTCACAGTTCTTTCTATAAAATAACAAAGTTCAGCATTGAAAACAGCAATGGCATCACTTGTGTTTCTAATTATCTAAAAAAATCAACTGAGGAAATTTTTAAAATAAAAAAAGACATGAGAGTAATTTATAATTTTGTAAATACCGAGAGATACAGGAAGGAATGCCTGGATAGAGAAAATGTGGATTTTTTAAAGCATATAAAAAAAGGCGACAAAGTAATATCACATATTTCCAATTTCAGGCCTGTTAAAAGAATACAGAATATCATTAAAGCTTTTTGCAAGATCAGCAGGGAAGTCCAAAGTAAACTGCTGCTGGTTGGGGAAGGTCCTGAAGCTGCAAGGTGCAAGATTATGGTTGAAAAGTTGAAACTGGAGGACAAGGTGGTTTTCCTTGGAAGATATGATAATATAATTCCTGTTCTAAGCGCCAGCGATCTTTACATGCTGCCCTCAAAAAGTGAAAGCTTTGGACTTTCAGCGCTGGAGGCTTTAAGCTGTTCAGTGCCTGTAATTGGAATAAATGCTGGGGGACTTCCTGAAGTTGTGATTGATGGCCAGTGCGGTTATCTTTGTGATCCAGATGATATAAAATCACTTGCAAATAGGGCACTAAAAATACTTAGCAGTGAAGAACTGGCTAAAAAAATGGGACAGGAAGCAAGAAAAAGAGCCAAGCTTTTTGACAGCTCAATTATAGTTCCACAATATATGAATTATTACAATGAAGTCTTGAATAATTAAATTAAACTTTTATATTGACTATGACGATATATAAAATATAATTTATATTATATTTACTTAAAAAAGACTAAATTTTAAATATTAAAATGGAAGGAGATTAAATGAAGAAGAATTTATTAAAGACTTTGATGGCAGTCTTTATAATGGTATTCTTTCTCAGCTTTGCTTCGTTGATTTTTGCGCAGGAAAGCTCAGCAGATCAAAAAAATACGGGTACAGACTACCAATTTTCACCAGGTGATTCATGGCTGCTTGTTCAACCAGCGGTTTGTTATATAACCAGCGTTTATAAAGCGTATGTCTACAACCCAAATACTGCTGCCTGGAGCGATAGTTATTATTGGAGAGCTTACGGAGGAACAGGTTTCTGTGTAAATCCTGAAACTGGCACAATAGTTACTGCAGGCCATATGGTTGATGAACTTGTGGCCAATTATGTACAATTTAAATGGGATATTCTTGATGCATACATATACGATGTTTATCCTGACGATTATTATAACCTGACGGATGCTGAGTGGAATTGGATTTATGATAATTACAAGGTAGAAGGCCTGAATAAAACTGAACCTGACAGAGAAGTATGGGTTCAGTTCAATACTGCAACTGCAAATGTTCCAGACAATCCAGGAAATACATATACCCGGGCAGAAGTTGTAAGCTTGAGCGATCGTACTCAAAGAGATATAGCAGTAATAAGGGTAGCTCCTGTTACTGGAAGGGCTTTATCGTCTGTATTAATTGGCGATTCATCGATGGTCGGTGTAGGAGATCAAGTAACAGTAATTGGCTATCCATGGACTTCTGATATTGGGCAGGATAATCCGTTAAATCCAACAATTACCCAGGGTTCAATCAGTGGAAAAGTAATGTATCAAGGTACTGAAGTACTACAGATTCAGGGAGATGCAAGACCTGGAAACAGCGGGGGACCTGTTTTAGGAAAAGAGGGCACTGTTGTTGGAATACTAACTATGGGTACCGATGAAACTAACAATTACCTGAGGCCAGCTAACGATGTAAAACTGCTGCTGGGTGTTGAAAACAAGTTAGGCCAGGTAGATAATGAGTGGCGAACGGGCCTTGCGATGTTTAAACAAAATCATTTCAGTGAGGCGATTATTCATTTTAAAGCTGTCCAGAATTTGAGTGCCGGTCACCTTCTTGCTGGAGAATACACGGCTAAAGCTCAAGCTAAGATGGGCAGTGATGTTCCGCTAACTTCAGAGACAGTTGCTGCTGATACTACAGCAACCACAGTTGCTGCTGATACAACAAGCCAATCTACAACACCAACAACCTTGCCTGAGAAAGCAGAAGCGGCAATAACCGCGACAGTGCTTGTTCTGATAATAGTGATTCCAATAGTAGTAATCGCGGTGATAATAGTCTTAGTTGTACTTCTTGTGAGAAGGAAAAGCAGACCGCAGATTGTTGTTCCAACAACGGCAACATATACACCACCCCCCCCACAGCAGATAACTGAAGAGCCCTCAAAGGCTAAAGCTAAATTCTGTCCTTCTTGCGGAAAACCAGTTGAAGAGGGTACTGCATTTTGTCCTGGTTGTGGAAATAAGTTAGGCTAAATGAGACTATTTTAATGTTTAAAAATTTTGAGATAACAGTAAATTAGAAAGAAGAAAAAAGGGTTCAGGGTAATAAATTATTCTGGACCCTTTAATTTTATTTAATTCTTTAATAAAATTTTTTTTAAAAATCTATTGTATTAGATGTATATTTATGCTAATATACTTTTCCAACATAGGTAACCTTAGATTTTATGGCAGATTGAAAAATACTTAAATGGAAACAGCTTATAGCAGTATCTTTAATTTTCTTTTTTCTGATAATTTCAAAGTTATCGGTATGGTTTCACCTGTCATAATTATTTTAATTATTCTACTAGTCCTACCAGTCTGTCTTTCACTTTAATTAGGTAGGATGGTTTCTTTTCTCATTTTTAAGTTTATAAATAATCATTCTATTTTAATTAACTAGCTTATGCGTTTTGTGTTATAGTTTTATTGAAAAATTAATATAAAATAAATCTAATAGATTAAAAAAATAAAAATAGGTTTGTTTTAATAAGTAAAAGGTTTTATTAGAATACAAATTTAGCAATGTTTGGAGGAAAATTGAGAAGTGATAATATCAAAAAAGGAGTAAGCAGACTGCCTCATCGCTCATTATTAAAATCTCTTGGATTTACTGATGAGGAAATTGCAAGGCCAATTATTGGTGTTGTTAATTCAGCAAATACTTTGATACCCGGGCACATGAATCTAGACAGCATTGTTGAAGCAGTAAAAACTGGGATAACAATGTCAGGAGGAACTGCACAGGAGTTTTCCACAATTGGTATTTGTGATGGCGTAGCCATGAATCACATTGGAATGAAATACTCTCTTGCAAGCAGAGAATTAATTGCTGACAGCATAGAAGCTGTTTGTATGGCCCATTCTTTTGATGGATTAGTACTTGTTCCAAACTGCGATAAAATCATACCTGGCATGATTATGGCTGCATTAAGGTTAAATATCCCATCCATCCTCATAAGCGGAGGGCCGATGCTTGCAGGTAAATTTAAGGGAAGAGATATAGATTTAAGCAATTGTTTTGAAGCTGTTGGAATATATAAATCAGGAAAGTACAGCTCAAGCGATCTTGAAGAAATTGAAAATGAATCATGCCCGACATGCGGAAGCTGTGCCGGCATGTTTACTGCAAATTCAATGAATTGTTTATCTGAAGCAATTGGCATAGCCCTTCCGCTTATGA
>JAHILC010000040.1 GCA_018897225.1 Actinomycetota bacterium | reverse complement strand
TTTATTTTCTTTTTTTCCTTGCATTTTTCTAAATTTAAAAAATTTTTTTAAACACATTAATATTTAAAATAAAGTTGATAAGCGCCGCTATTTAAAATGTTTATAATTACCCATACATATAAATGCACAATAACATTTATATTCTATGATACATATAGCTAATAGCCATAACGAGATTATTCTGCTAAGGGCGTTTTTAATATTTTAGCATATTTTCTTGGATATTTATATAAAGTATTTGTCTCTTTTAGAATTGATAAAAAGGCTCTGTACTCATCTAAGTTTGGGACTTTTACCTCAAGTATTTTAGCTATCTTACCACCTAAAATTGGAATTATGTTTTTGAATTCTTCAATTTCTTCGTGCAGTTTTTTACTTTTATAAAGAACTGCCTTGCCGCCAATTTTACAGAAAGGTAGCATCAGTTCGCATACTATATTAAACTTTCCAACTGCTCTAGATAATACAATATCAAAATTTTCCCTGTATTTGTCATCATGTCCAAGATATTCTGCATTGCCTTCAATTATGTATATATTTGTCAAATTAAGTTTATGGACTGCTTCCCTTAAGAAGTTAATAGCTTTAGATTTTTTATCCAGTAAATAAACGTTCCTATCTTTTAAAAATATAGAAATCAAAATTCCTGGTAAGCCTGCTCCTGTACCTATGTCCAGTATTTTGAAATTCTCCCCGGCACGAGGTGTAAAAAAATAATTGGAATACTTAAATATTGATAAGCTATCTATTACATGTCTGATAAGTATATCCTGTTTAAGTTTTGTGCCAACAAGGTTGGACTGGTTGTTATGTTCTAGTAAAATATCAATATATTTTTCTATTTTATCAATGTCTGCTTCAGTAAAATTCAAGTTAATTTTATTTAAAGATGTTGTCAAAATTTTTTTATTATCCATAAAAGTTGAACCTTATTTTAAAAATATCATTAGGATCGAAATGTCAGCCGGAGAAACACCCGCAATCCTTGAGGCTTGCCCCAATGTTTCAGGGAGATATTTAGATAACTTTTCCTGGGCTTCAAAGGTTAGGCCTTTAATTTTAAAATAGTCTATGTTTTTTCTAATCTTATGTCCCTCTATCTTTCCCATTCTTTTAATCCCAAGCATCTCTCTTTCAATATATCCTTTATATTTAATGTTTATCTCTGTTTGTTCAAGAATGTCTTTATCATAATTATCGTTATAGGTCTTTATATTGTCAGCGCCCTTGTTTTCAAAGAAATATTTAAAGATGTTATCGATTTTTACTTCTGGTCTTTTTAACAGTTTGTAAATACTTGTGGAGGTGTCTATTGTCGAAGTCCCTATCGCTTTTAAAAATTCGTTGTTATGTTCATCAGGGTTAATAGTGTATTCACCTAACATTTCAATAAGTGATTCTATTTTTTGCTGTTTTTTAATAACTTTTTCATAATCAGAATTTTTTATCAACCCTATATCAAAACCAATTTTTGTCAACCTATTGTCTGCATTATCTGGCCTCAAAAGCAACCTGTATTCTGAGCGCGACGTATACATTCTATAAGGTTCATAAAGCTCTTTTGTTATTAAATCATCTATCAGCACCCCTATATAACTATTGCTTCGTTTTAAAATTAGAGGATGCTGTCCTGCTAATTTTAATGCAGCATTTACTCCAGCAACAAACCCTTGTGCTGCTGCCTCTTCATATCCAGATGTCCCATTAATCTGTCCTGCAAAATAGAGATTTTCTAATAATTTAGACTCAAGCGTGTGATTTAATTGGTTTGGTAATAAAAAATCGTATTCCACTGCATATCCTGGCCTAATTATTTTTGCGTCTTCAAGACCTGCAACAGAATTCACTAACAGCTGTTGGATATCCGTTGGCATACTTGTAGTCAACCCCTGCAAGTACATTTCGTTTGTATATTTACCCTCGGGTTCAACAAATACAGGGTGTCGTTTCTTATGCTCAAAATTGATAACTTTTCTATCAATTGAGGGGCAATGCCTAGGCCCATGTGTTTTAACCATGCCAGATCTTATTGGGGATTTATCAATATTCTCTCGAATAATATTATGGGTTTTTTCATTTGTATATGTTAAATAGCTTGGGATATTGTCATAAACTTTTTTAGAATTCCAAAATGAAAAACTCATTGGAATATTTTCTCCTGGCTGAATAAACATTTTTAAAAAATCAATTGTTTTTTTATCAACTCTTGGTGGAGTTGCTGTCTGAAATCTATCCATAATAAAACCTAGTTCTTTTAGATTATATGTTAAATTCATGGCTGGATATTCCCCCATCCTGCCCGCCTCGTAGTCTTTATTTCCAATTATTATCCTTCCCCTTAAAAATGTACCCGTTGTTATAATGACTGCCTTTCCATTAAAAATAATGCCACTTTCCAGACTTACACCCGCAATTATACCTTTTTCAAATATTATTTTATTAACGATACCTTGCCTAAGAGTCAAATTGCTGGTATTTTCCATTACTTTTTTCATCTCAATTTCATATTCTTTTTTGTCAATTTGTGCACGAAGCGCTTGTACTGCAGGACCCTTACTTCTATTAAGAACTCTCAATTGTATTAGTGTTTTATCTGCAGTTTTTGCCATTTGACCACCCATTGCATCAAGCTCCAGTACTAAATTGGTCTTGCCTACTCCACCGATTGCCGGATTGCAGGGCATGAGTGCTACTTTGTCCAAATTAATAGTCAGTATCAATGTTTTAAATCCAAGCCTTGCACAAGCAAGCGCCGCTTCACAGCCTGCGTGCCCAGCGCCAACAACAATGACATCATATTTAATTTTTGTTACATCTTCAAAATTCATTTTTAGTTAAATAAATAAAATAAATTGATTATTTTCTAAAACAATTATTTATTTTTTAATGTTTCACGTGAAACATTATTAATATATGCTACCAACATAAATATATCCAAGGGTTTAACTCCTACCAGCCTTGAAGCCTGGCCAATGGTACCTGGATGATATCTCTCAAGACTAAAAACAGCTTCTTTGGATACATTTTTTATTTTTTGATAATTAATATCTTTTGGAATTTTAAGTTTTGAATGGGTCTTAAATTTTTCTATTTTATCAATTTCTCTTTTTAAATATATTTCATATTTTATATTAATTATTAAACTATTTAATTCTTTATCATCCAAATTAAATGTATTTTTTATTATATTAATATTATCTTTACTTAACCTATCCTGTTTAATATCTTCAATCATCTTTTTACTATTAAAATATTTACTCTTCTTTATATTAGAATAGGCCTCATCTATTTTTTCATATTTTTTACTAATAATATTTGCCTTTTTTTCATGACCTATTTTTCTAAGTATTTTAGACATCCTAATGTCAGCATTATCATGCCTGTGATATAATCTAAATTCATTTCTAGATGTTAGCATCCTGTAAGGTTCAATCACTCCCTTTAGTATTACATCATCAATTAATATGCCAATATACCCATCTTCTCTGCTTAAAAAGATATTTTCTTTGTCCCATGAACTCAATGAGGCATTAATTCCTGCTATAATCCCTTGCGCAGCAGCCTCTTCGTAACCCGTGGTTCCATTGATTTGCCCAGCAAAAAAGATATTCTTATGCTTTTTGCTCTCTAGATTAATATTTAATTGACCTGGAATTAAGTAATCATATTCTACGCCATAGCCTGGCCTTGTAATTTCTGCTTTTTCAAGTCCCTTGATCCTCTTAATAATCCCTTCCTGGATATCTTCCGAAAATGTAGTAAAAAGACCATGAAGATACATCTCGTTTGTGTCTTTTCCTTCAGGTTGAATAAAAATTTGATGTCTTTTCCTATTCTTAAATCTGCTTACTTTGTCTTCAATGGATGGACAATATTTTGGATTTTCAGATTTCATTGATATCTCATATATTGATGATTTTTTTAGATTTTTAACTATAAAATCAATGCATTCTTTCTCAATATAAGTAATATGGTTATTTAATTGTTCTCTGCCATCATAAACATTGTCAAATGAGAACATTTCTGGTAATTCATCGTATTTTTGAGTTCTTATGTTTTTAAAATCAACAGTTTTTTTATCTACTCGTGGAGGTGTTTCAGTCCGTAGTCTGCCGAATTTATATCCAATATTTTCAAGACATCCTGGCAGCTTAATAGAGTTTATTTCACCTTGCCTTCCTGCTTCTCTTTCATATTTTCCCCAAAATATTTTCCCCCTTAAGAAAGTTCCTGTAGCTATCACGATGCATTTACCTATATAAAAGCTTTCATCTGTTTTAATTAATTTATATTTATTACCGAATTTTTCGATTTTAGCTACTAGTCCTTGTTTTAAATCAAGGTTTTCTTGATTTTCCAGCACTTGCTTCATATATAAAAAGTATCGTTTTTTATCTACTATTGCCCTTACTGTCCTTAGTGCAGGACCTTTTGAAATATTAAGCATTCTGCTATGAATGTAGCTTTTATCAACATTTTTCCCTATTTCGCCTCCAAGTGCGTCTATTTCTCTAACAATCTGCCCTCTGCCAGGTCCGCCTACAGCGCTGTTGCACGGTAATAATGCAATACTGTCCATGCTAATTGTAGCAAGTAATGTTTTTGACCCATTCCTTGCAGAGGCAAGCGCTGCTTCGCATCCAGCATGTCCCGCCCCAATTACTATCACTCCGTATTCATTGCCTGGCATTCTTTCCATTTTTTATCTTTTTGGTTCTTTGAATTTTTTTATTATATAAATATGAATGTTTCACGTGAAACATTTCGCCATTTTCCCGAATGATATTTATTTTTGGCATGAAAACTTTATTTTCCTACACAAAATTTTCCAAAAATTCCATCCAAAATCTCGTTAGTTGTTGTCTGCCCTGTAATCTCTCCTAATAAATTATAGGCTAGCTTTAAATCCGAAGAGGGGAACTCTTCTGACATCTTTAATTTCATTGCTTTTATTGCATGTTTCAGCATTCCGCTTGCATCCAATAAAATGTTTTTTTGTCTATTATTCACAATTATTTTACTCTCTATATTAAATTCTTCTTCTCCAAGTACTAATGTTTTTATTTTCTTTTCGAGCTTATCTATACCTATGTTTTTTTTTGCAGATATTTCGATAATATCGTTAAGTTTAAATTTTTTATTTATTTCTTTTTTACTGGTTATTTGTTTTAAATCTATTTTATTTAAGCAAATTATAATATTTTTCCCCTGCAGTTCTTCAACTATTTCACAATCATTGTCATCAATTTGTGTATTTCCATCCATTACAAGTATTACCAGTTCTGATTTTGAAATATATTCGAAACTCTTTTTTACTCCAATTTTCTCAATTATATTTTTAGATTTTCTTATACCGGCAGTATCTGCAATTATTAAAGGAATCCCCTCTATGTATAATATTTCTTCTACAGCATCCCTTGTCGTTCCAGGGATATGTGTTACTATAGCCCTTTCTTTTCTTGCTAGCACGTTTAAAAGGCTAGACTTACCTACATTTGGTTTGCCTACTATTGCAACTTTAATTCCATTTTTAATAATCTCTCCCCTTTTTTCGTCATTAATTAGTTCGTCTATGCTCTTTTGAATCTCTATTACATTTTTTTCAAGTACTTCGTATGGCGTTACTTCCAAATCTTCCTCTATAAAATCTATTGATGCTTCTAATTCTACCAGCACATCTAATATTCTTTTCCTTAATTCTTCAATTCTATCTTTTACGATTCCTTTTATATTATTTGCTGCCACTTTCAAACTTTGTTCTGTCTTTGACCTTATTAAATCAATAACTGCTTCTGCTTGTGATAGATCTATCCTGCCATTTAAAAAGGCTCTTTTTGTAAATTCACCAGGTTCTGCTATCCTCGCACCATTTTTTATGCATAGCTCCAAAATTTTATCAGCTGCTGCCATACCACCGTGACAATTTATTTCAACAACATCTTCTTTTGTGTATGATTTAGGTTTTTTCATCAAAGTAATAATTACTTCGTCAATCATTTCTTCTTTTTTATCCACAATATAACCATATGTCATTGAGAATGTTTTCATTTGTGAAATTTTTTTCCTATTTTTTTGCCTAAATATTTTTTCAGTCAATTTTACTGACTTGTTTCCACTAAGCCTGATAATTCCTATTGCAGCTTCTCCTGGTTTTGTTCCTATTGCAGCTATTGTGTCGCTGGCGCTTTTATTCATTTTTATACCCATTCCCTATAAAAAATAAAATTTTGTATTTTAATATTATATTATATCTATAATTTTTTATACTTAAATTGACTGTTTTAAGCGGCTAATGTGTAAGGGATTTTTTGGTTTTTAAATAAGTTTCTTGGGCAGTTTTTTTAATAAGAATCTTGCAATATTTTTTACAATTAAAGCAATTTTAGAATATTGAGATTAATTTATGGAAATTTTTGATTCAGTGAATGCTTTTACTGGTTACTATTGACAGGGTAAATAACAATTCTTCTATTTGGTTCTTTGTCCCTGCTTTTTGTTTTAATGTCCTTAACAGTTGCCAGCAAATTGTGTATTGCTTTTCTTTCATATGAGGGCATAGGCCTCAGGGATATTTTCCTGCCTTCTTTTAATGCTTTGTTTGCCATTTGAAGGGCTATTTTTTCAAGAGTTTCGATATTTTTTTTTCTGTAATCTTTTATATCTATAATTATTCGCCTGTCGATTAGTTTTTTTCTTTTACCTATTAAATTTATAATATATTCTAATGCTTC
>JAHILC010000039.1 GCA_018897225.1 Actinomycetota bacterium | reverse complement strand
GCCAAACCAAAATAATAGATTGAATTTTTATTTTTTTGGTGGTAGGATTTTTTTTGTTTTTTATTTTTAGCTTTAAAAATAAGGATAGACATTGAACAACACTATAATAGCGCTTGTAATTTTTATTCTGACATATGTAACTATAATAACTGAAAAGGCAAATAGAACCGTTGTCGCATTCATGGGAGCTCTGCTCCTGCTCATATTTAAAATATTTACCCTTAATGAATCAATAGGTTTTATTAACTGGGAAACCATAGGGCTTCTTTTCGGGATGTTTGTCATAGTAACTGCCCTGTCAAGCGCAGGTTTTTTTAAATACCTGGCGCTTGTCATTGCTAAATGGCTCAAATATTCTCCAACTAAAATTTTTATTTTCTTTCCAATTGTTACAGGCCTGCTTGCAGGTTTTATGGACAGCATAACAGTCATGCTCTTCTTTGCTACTCTTACATACGAGCTTTGCAGGATGTTAAAGATAGAGGCTGCCCCGCTTATCATTACTGAAGTGCTTCTTGCAAATATCGGTGGTTCAGCAACACTTGTAGGTGATCCACCGAATGTCATTCTGGGATTAAAGCTTGGATTTTATTTTAATGATTTTGTAATACATAACGGGCCTATAGCAATTCTTGCAGGTGCGGCAACGCTGTTTTACTGCTATGTGGTAAGCAGAAAAAAGCTGGTTCCAAAAGAAGAAGTATCGAAATTAGAGCTTGATCAGATGAATCCAAACGATGCAATTGTTGACAGAAGGCAGTTAAAAATAGCCCTTGCTGCTTTTGGCGTAGCAGTATTATTTTTAATTACACACATATATATACAAAAATATCTCTATATTCCACTTACGGTTCCACTTGCAGCAATGCTGCCGGCATTTGTCATGTTGATATTCCTTGGCAAGAAAGCAGGAGATGTCATAGTTAAGGTAGATTATGAAGTTATTTTATTTTTCATCGGTTTATTTATAGTAGTGGGAGGTTTGGAACATACCGGAGCAATTAAAATTTTTGCTAATTTTATAACAAATATTTTTAAAAACAATCACATGGAGCTCATCAGCACGCTGCTCTGGGGCTCTGGTTTTGCAAGCGGGATCATAGATAATGTTCCTTTTGCGCTTTCCATGGCATACGTGCTTGACAATATAGTGAAATTTGCGGGAGTGCCGGCGCTTTCAATAATGGTTTGGGCAACTTCGCAGGGAACGGATATCGGTGGAAACTTTACTCCAATCGGAGCTTCAGCAAATGTTGTTGCTTATACTGCTATGGAGAAAAAGGGTCACTCAATTGGTTGGGGAAGATGGTTAAAACTGGCAGTACCTGCTACTTTTATTGCCCTGACAATATGCAACATTGCTCTTTATCTGAAATACCTCATAGGTTTCTATTAAGTACAAAAATCTTTATTGTAATTAAACCCATAATAACTTATAAATAATAAGATAAAAAGGGGGTTAATATGTCATCTATAAATACCATGCGTAAAGCAAAACTTACAATAACAATTAGCAGTGATTTATCCAGTGAAATAGACGAAATTGCCAAGGGAAAAGGAACCTCGAGAAGTCAGTTGATGGAAGAAATACTGCGAGTTTGGCTATCTGTGTCAAAAAAAAAGGCAATCGAAAAGGATATTAAGGCTTATTATCTATCTCTTACTGAAGAACAGAAGAAGGAAAATGAAGAATGGACAGAGATAGCGGCAGAAAGTGCAAAAAGGACATGGAATGATTGAGTATCCAAAAAGAGGAGAGATATTTAGTTAATCTATCTTCAAAGCCAAAGGATATTAAGAACCGCCCTGCGCTGGTAGTCTCTTTAGATATTAGAAACGAGTTGGCAAATGACATAATTGTTGTGCCTTTGTCTACGAATTTAAGGTCATCTCCTACCCATGTTTTACTTCAAGAGGGGGAAGGTGGATTATCAAAGGCATTAATGGCTAAATGTGAGCAGGTAACAACAGTAGACAAATTCTTGCTTATAAGAGGACCCTTTGCTGGTAAGATAAGCAACGAAAAAGTAAAGGAAATAGAAAAGGCGATTATGATAGCAATCGGGTTGTAGGAGTCATCGGGAAATCACTTACAAGTTTTTTAACTTTTTGGGCAATGTCACTAAGCCCACCGATACAGTTAAATGTTAATTTTTTCAGTGATATAAACCATAAATTCTTCCGCGATTTTTAAGACATCTTCTGTATCAGATAGTAGAGGCTCTGAAAATTCAGGATATCTATTAATAATATCCTTTTTACTTTTTTTCATATAATACCTTACCTTTTGAAACAGCAGTTGTTACAAAAGCCTGGGGTACGTCTTTCCAGTCTTCAACTTCTTCAGGAGTATACACTATAATATCTTTGGGTATTAAAACTCCTGCCAGTGCCTTATAGATCGGTACTGAACGTTTATATCTTGGAAGGTTGGAATTCATTATGATAAGAATATCTAAGTCACTTTCTATTTTTTGTTTGCCAGTGGCATAAGAGCCAAACAATATTATTTTTTCAGGATCTACTGCTTTTTTTATCTTATCAGTTATTTTTTTAATTATCATATTGTCGCTGGAATATTTGTATAATATTTCTAAATCTTTTCAATCACTTTAAATCACCTGTT
>JAHILC010000038.1 GCA_018897225.1 Actinomycetota bacterium | reverse complement strand
TAGATAAAAGAATTTTAATCAAAAATGACCAGAGAAGCATAGATAAAGAATTGGAGAAGATTTCTTCAATAATAAAAGCGGGAGGTTTTATCCCGCATATAGATCATTCAATTCCAATGGATGCCGACTGGTATTTGTTTAAAGAGTACAGGGAAAAATTAAATAATTTAATAGCATGAGTTTGATTATATTAACATAATTATTTTTATTATTTAACTTATGTAACTATAAAGAACTTTTAAGGATATAAAGATTTTTATCCAAAAGGAGATATTAAGAAATGATTGAAATTAAGATGCCTCAACTCGGACAGACAACAGATGAAGTCAGGATTGTGAGGTGGCTTGTTAAAGAAGGACAGGAAGTTAAAAGAGGAGAGCCGCTGTGTGAAGTTGAGACTGATAAAACCACCATGGAGCTGGAAAGTTTTACAAGCGGCACTGTCCTTAAAATAAATGTTGAACCAGACACGGTTGTAAATTCCGGTGCAGTAATCGCTCTTATTGGTAAAGCTGGAGAGATTAAAGGATCTGAAAAGGCTGAAAAAAAAGATGAAGCCAGCCATGGAAAAATAGAGATAACTGAAACAGCATTGACAGAAAGCAGGCAGGAATTCGGGCAAGAAGGACAAGATAAATTAAAAAAGGCAGCTATAGAAGAAGGTACACAACAGCGCGAATACAGCAGCGAAGTTAAAGCTACAAGCCTGGTAAAAAATCTGGCAAAAATAAAAAATATCGATTTACGCCTTGTAAAGGGAACTGGTCCCCAGGGCCTGATTACAAGAGATGACCTTGATAATTTCATAAATGGAAAGACCGGAGGCGCTGTAAAGGTTGCAGGTGCAAAGGAAATCATCCTGACCCAAAGCCAGTCGGCAGTTGCCAGGAGCCTGTCAAAAAGCAAGTCCGAAATCCCGCATTATTATCTGAAAACTGAAATATTTGCTGACAATATTTTGAAATGGAGAGAAAAGAACAGAAGCGCAACCAACGAAAAGGTATCAATGTATTCAATAATTGTTTATGCAGTTGCAAATATATTAATGCAAATGCCTAAAATGAACGCATATTTTAAGCAAAACAGGATAATATTGTACGAAGATATCAATATTGGTTTTGCAGTTGGTGTAGAAGATGAGCTTTTTATACCTGTCATAAAAAATGCCAATAAAAAAGATATCATGCAAATTGATCTGGAACTTAAAAAATTGGTGGCAAATACAAGCTCAAAAAAGTTCGAATCAGGGGATCTTTCAGGCGGAACTTTTACAATAAGCAATCTTGGGATGTATGACATAGATGAATTCTGTGCGATAATAAATCCCCAGCAGTCAGGAATACTTGCAGTTGGCAAGTTAAAAAAAGTCCTGCATATAGACGAATCAGGCAGGATGATTATAAGGAATGCTTTTACAATTACCGGCAGTTTTGACCACAGGTTTGTAAATGGCAAAACTGGTGCGGAATTTTTAAGCAAGTTGAAACATTTCATGGAGAACGAAAATGAATAATGCAGCATATGAAAAAAATGCAGAAATCAATGCAGCTGAAAGGAAAGAAATTCTTGCAGAAATTGGCAAGGACAAAGCCGTTGGAATGCTGCAGAGGATGATTGAAATAAGAGAATTTGAGGAAAGGATCAGGCTTCTTTTCCTTGAAGGCAAAATGCCGGGTACAATACACCAGTATATTGGGCAAGAAGCCTGCGCTGTTGGCGTTTGCTGGGCTCTGGAAAAAGATGATGTGATAGCTTCCAACCACAGGCCACACGGCCATGCAATTGCTCGTGGTTTACCGATAGGTGCAATAATGGCAGAGCTTTATGGGAAAACCACAGGCTGCTGCAGGGGAAAGGGCGGATCGATGCATATTGGAGACTTGAGCAAAGGGATGCTCCCGGCCATTGCTATTGTAGGCGGTAATATTCCCATAGTCGGGGGGATGGCTCTGGCTTTCAAGCTCAGGAGGGAGCCAAGAGTTTCCATAAGCTTTTTTGGTGACGGTGCCTCCAATGAGGGTGCTTTCCACGAAGGTTTAAATATGGCTCAAATTTACAAGGTACCTGCAGTTTTTGTATGTGAAAACAATCTTTACGGCGCTTCCACCAGCATAAAGCTTACTACAAAAGTTGAAAACATAGCTGACAGGGCTTGCGCTTACGGAATGAGAAGTGATATTGGTGACGGTATGGATGTGCTGGATGTTTACAGACGGGCAAAAAATGCAGCCGATTTTGCCAGGAATGGTGAGGGCCCGACACTTCTGGAGTTAAAAACATTCAGGCTTTGCGGACATTCAAGGAGGGATCCAAACAACTACATGACAAAAGAGGAACGTCAGTATTGGAAATCCCGGGACCCCATCATTTTATTTGAAAGCCTGCTGTTAGATGAGGGAATTATGGATGATAAAGAGGTTTTAAACTTGCGAAAAAAAGTTGATGGCATAATTGACAGGGCAGTGGAATTCGGGCAGACAAGCCCGGATCCAAAACCTGAAGATACATATAAAGGTTTATATGTAAGTATGGAGGTGCCAAGATGAGGTTAAGTATTGCTGAAGCCTTAAGGAAAGCAATTCATGATGAAATGGCAAGAGATCCAAATGTATTTTGTATTGGTGAAGATATAGGTATCCCCGGGGGTTTTGGCGGCGCTTTCACTGTTACGCTTGGTCTTGAAAAAGATTTTAGGGATAGGATGATTGACACTCCTATTTCCGAAATAGGAATTTTTGGCTATGCATGCGGGGCTGCAGTTATGGGCATGCGCCCAATTGCTGATGTCCAGTATGGAGATTTTTTATTCTGTGCAATGGACCAGGTTGCCAACGAAATAGCTAAATTAAGATATATGAGTGGGGGCAAATTAAAGGTGCCCATAGTCATGAGAGCTCCGGTCGGTGTTACTGGCAGAGGTTCGCAGCACGCTCAAAACCTGGAACCTTATTTTATAAGCTGTCCAGGGTTGAAAGTTGTAGCTCCGGCAACAGCTTACGATGCTGTTGGACTTCTCAAGGCAGCAGTAAGAGACGATGATCCCGTGCTTATGTTCGAACACAAGCTGCTATATGGCTCAAAAGGGCCCAGGCAGGAGACAGGATCGGTTGATGCTTCATCTGAAATTCCGGACGAGGATTACATAGTACCTATCGGTAACGGAATCATAAGACGCGAGGGGAAAGATACCACAATTGTTGCAAGCCTTCTTATGATGCATTTCAGCCTTCAAGCAGCAGAAATTCTTGCAAAAGAGGGAATTGATTGCGAGGTGATTGATCCGAGAACTTTATGGCCGCTAGACATAGATTTAATCTTAGGTTCTGTTAAAAAAACGGGAAGAGCTGTAATTGTTGAGGAATCACCCAAGCAGGGTGGACTGGGAGCTGAAATAGGAATGCAGATTGCTGAAAATATTCCTGACTACCTGCTGGCACCAATTACAAGAGTGGCAGCGCCAAACACCCCTGCGCCATTTTCACCAGTAATGGAAAAATTTTATATTCCTCAACCCGAGAGGATTGCCTCAGTTATAAAAAAACTTGTTAACCTATAAATAAGCATCAAAGCTGACTTTTTAAAATTCTTATAAAAAATTATTTTTATAGCTTGAAGCCTTAAAGTCTATCTAGAAAACGAAATAGTAAATTCTACGATGAAAAAAAAGACCCTTTTTATTTTTTAGATAACGTAGGAATATATACTTTCTCTCCTTATAAAGT
>JAHILC010000037.1 GCA_018897225.1 Actinomycetota bacterium | reverse complement strand
TAAGACATCAAGCATATTAGAATGCTTTAGTTATTTGTATTATAATTTGTAATTGTTTTAGAAAGATTTTACAATTAAACATCTTGAGAATTTAAAAAGAAGTAAAGAAATGAAAAAAAGAAGATTGACTTTAAAAGATCTGAAAATACTTACCATAATCCTGGCCGTTATCATTTTAGCTGCAGCGCTATTTTCATGCAAAACTTTCGGCCAAAAAACAAGTGAAGAAAATACCGAAAATGTAGCTGAATCAACTGCGGCACAAGAACAGCAACAAAGTGAATTAAGTCCAACAGAGATAAATATATGGGATAGCGTTAATCCCAAAGAGAGAATTGCCCTTATGGATAGTATTGAAGATTTTATGGGTTTAAATTCGGCAGTTATAATTAATTCAAGACATTTTAGGAGCGACGAAGAACTGCTGGACCAATTTGAAGCAGCCAGCCTTGCAGGCTCTGGTCCGGAGATACTATTGTCAAGGATAGAGGCAGCCCAGAGGCTTGCCGCCTCTAGTGTAATAAGACCCATTGAAAGTGAAATAGACTATACAAGCATTGTTGCGGGACTGAATGAAATTTCCTCATTTAACGGTAAAAAATACGTCATACCATTTAGAGCGATGGATTTTTTAATGCTTTTCTATAACAAGGAGCTTGTTAGTACAGTTCCAGGCGATTTCGCCTCGTTAATTGAATACTGCAAGGAAGTAAATAAACCCAAAGAGCAGATTTATGGATTTTTATTAAATTCCAAGGAACCCGATTGGATTATACCGTTTATTGGAGGTTATCAGGATTGGATTATCGATTATAATACGAATTCAATAACTTTAAATTCCCAATCCACAGTTAAAACACTAGAGTTTTTAGTTAAAATTTTTAATGAGGATAAAATACAGCCTTTCGATATTGAATATGAAGAGATTAACAATTCTTTCAAGAGCGGCAATACCCACATGATCATAAATGGGAATTGGGCAATGGACGAATACAGAGAAGCAAAGTTAAATTTTGGTGTAGCAAAAATACCTGTAGTTTGGGAGGGGTTTAAAAACCCAACTCCAATGATTGACGGGATAGGATTTATGCTAAACACAAACTATTATGGAGACAAGCTTGAAGCTGCAAAAAAATTAATTTGGTATTTAATGTCTGAGGATGTCCAGTCAAGCTGGAATCTTTCAACACAAACAGTTTCTGTTTTAAAAAATGCGGTCGATTCGTCACAGGCAAAAGATAATCCTATCTTACAAGCTGCAATGGAGCAGGTAAAAATCTGTAGAGGAAAACCAAAAGAGGACGTAATAAGAGTAATAAGAGATGCAATACGCATTAATTTTGAAAATGTGATAAAGGGAAATATAACTCCGCAGGAAGCGGTTTTAAAAATGCAGGAAGATGCAATAAAATTAAAATCAGGCAATCTTAAGGTCGAATAAATAACCCAAGACTCATCGCTTAATATTGATACTGGAACCGTCAAAGAAACCAGCAAATAAATATGGGGGGTTGATTATCCGGCGAACAATATAGAGCTTTACAATCAAAGGAGACTATTATGAGCAGGTTTTATATGGAAGACGAAAGTGGCACTAGATCATTTTTTTTAAGAGGTATTGTAATTATACTGGTGGCAATATTATTTTTCTTTATTGGATCACTGTTTTCATTAGGAGCGCTGTCAGTAATTTATAAAACCACGCCTTTAGAGCTTTTAAAAAGAAATATTTCCAACAAAACGCCTTCAGAGATTGGCGAAAAAGAAAAAAGCAAATTTGATGCATTATATTCATTTGACGAAGCAGTCAATATGGTTGCCGAAGAAGTGCTTCCCTCGGTGGTTAATATAAGAGTCAAGGTAGTAAAGGAAGATATATCTGGCAACAAGCAAGAAGGCGAAGGCGTAGGTTCGGGAATTGTTTATAAAGAGGATGGTTATATAATTACAAATAATCATGTGGTTGGGGTAGCTGCCGAGATTATTGTGACTTTGGCAGACGGAAAAGAATTCCCCGCAGAACTTGTAGGCGGTGATGCAAATACAGACATAGCAGTGATTAAAATAAACGCAAAAGGATTGAAACCTGCAGCCTTTACATCAATTGAAAATATAAAAATTGGCCAAATTGCAATAGCTCTTGGGAGCCCGTTTGGTTTGCAAAAGTCTGTTACCATGGGTGTAATAAGTGCGCTTGGGAGAGACATACCTGCTTTAGGCGGTACAATTCCAATGGTTGGCCTACTGCAGACAGATGCTACAATTAATCCCGGGAACAGCGGCGGGCCGCTGGTAAATTCTGCCGGACAGGTGATGGGAATAAATACCATAATTTTTTCGCCATCAGGGGCAAGCGCTGGTGTGGGTTTTGCAATACCAAGCGACATCGCAGTAAATATAGCACGCCAGATCATAAAATTCGGCAAAGCAAGAATTCCTTTTATAGGAATAGAGATGGGCCTAAACAATACAGAGATAAAAGGCGTTTATATAAATAAAGTTACGAAAGGTTATCCGGCAGAAAAAGCTGGGTTGGCGGCAGGAGATATAATAACTGAATTTGGCGGAGTAAAAGTCGAAAACCCATATCAATTACTTGCGAAAATTTTAAGTTATAATGTTGGTGATAAAATCGAATTAATGTTTTACAGGAATGGAAGTTATGCCAGCTCATTAGTTCTCCTTGTTGAAAAGCCGGCAATAGTACCAAGCCAGTAGAGAGGATATTTTGGAAGAAAACCAAAGCCAGGGAAAAGCAAAAAAAATAATTGATGACGTTATCCTGGTTGAAAAGTCTAAAAAAGGTGATAAAGCTGCTTTTGAGGAACTTGTTAAGCTCTATTCAAAATATGTATATACAAATGCTTTTTTTATTTTGAGGGATTCCCATGAGGCAGAAGATGTAAGCCAGGAAGTGTTTGTAAAAGTCTATCTTTCCATAAAAAATTTCAAGGGGCTCTCAAGTTTTAAAACCTGGATAAGAAAACTAACGGTAAACACCTGTATAGATAAGTTAAGAGTTAAATCTAAAACTTTTGATAAAAAATTAAGCCTGGAATCTTTCGAAGAAAGCTATGAATATATTTTTACAAATTTAAATAATAACATTGAAAAAAACTTCTTCACAAGAGAAACAGTAAAAGAAGTATTAAATATAATAATGAGTCTGGATGAAAGCTATAGAATCCCTCTAATCTTGAGGGATTTGCAGGATTACAGCTATAGGGAAATCGCAGGTCTTATAAAAAAACCCATTGGAACAGTAAAAACGAATATTCACAGGGCAAGAAGGCTTATTAAGGAAAAGCTCAAATACGAAAAAAGTAAAAAGTAATTTTAAGTTTAATGTAAAGAAATTGAAACAAAATGCTGTTTTTATAATCTATATATTTATAGTTGATATTTAGAAATGTATTTTATAAGTAAAAAGGTAAAAGTTTAAATTTATGGACAATTTAAATAAATATTTGAAAATTGCAAGAAATGTAGTTATAAAACCCGAAGAAAGCAATATAGAAGACAAGATTATTAATAGGCTTACATCGGTAAATGAAAATGATAAAAAAATGCTGGACGATAATTTTTTGGATTATTTTAAGAAAAGCAATTCCCGCCTTTTTTTGTTTACTGAAAAAATTAGAGATAACCCAGGGAAAGTAACGGCATTGTTTATTTTTATTTTGCTTTTTGCCGGCTTTTTTATGCTCTTATTAAAAAGCAGCAGCGCAGGTCAGGGCCAAGACTGATTTTTTTAAAACTATCTTCTTCTAAAAATAAGGGCAAGAATTAGTAAAAATATAATAATAAACCAGAACCACGGGTTTATAAGCAGATCTCTTATAGGGTGGTAGGGGATTTTACCAAATAATGTTTTTAGTGTTACCTCCAGCCACTCATATATTTTGCCCCACAAGAAACTAATGTTCTCAGAGCTGAAAAAATTCTTTAGGTTTCCTATCAGGTTTTCCATTTAAAACTTTTATATTTTTAAAAATATAATTACAAAATCATTTAATATATTATAGAATATTGTCAAGTTTTATTATAGATTAAATTCTTTATTTATAAAAGAATGCAAACCTTTCTGATGACAGAAGCTAAAATATCATTAAAAGTCCATCAAAAATCTTTATCATTTTATTAAAAATAATTAAAGAAAGTGGGGGATGAGGTTTGAGCTACTTTAAGCTAAAAGAGAGAAACACCACAGTCAGGATAGAAATTGTTGCAGGCATTACTACGTTTATGACAATGGCCTACATAATTTTTGTAAACCCTGCAATTCTGTCAAGCGGGGGACAGACAGGGATACCTTTTGAAGCAGCAGTGGTTGCAACATGCCTTGGCGCAGGAGTCATGAGTATATTGATGGGGCTTGTTTCCAATACGCCGTTTGCTCTGGCATCTGGTATGGGTATAAATGCTATAGTAACTTTTACTATCATTTTTGGTCTTGGGCTTAGCTGGCAGCAGGCTATGGGTATTATCGTAATAGAAGGCTTGCTTGTTTTGATAATGGTTCTTACAAAATTGCGAATGATACTCATGAATGCAATTCCAATGGGGTTAAAGTATGCGATAGGTGTGGGGATAGGATTATTTATTGCATTTATAGGTGCACAGGAAGGCGGTTTTGTTGATATAGATCCTGTTACT
>JAHILC010000036.1 GCA_018897225.1 Actinomycetota bacterium | reverse complement strand
CATAGAGCGAATTTTCCGATTCCCTGCCTGCAACTGAAAAATTTTTATACTCAAGCTTTATCTTTACCCTGCCTGAAACATACTCCTGGCTTTGGCCGGTAAAGCTCTTCAAGCAGTCCATTAGAGGCGTAAACCAGAGTCCGTAGTAGATCATCTCAGCCATTTTTTCTTCCACAAAGTACTTGTACTGCAGCAGTTCCCTGTCCAGAACAAGGCTTTCAAGCTGCCTGTGAGCTTCAATAATTACCACAGCCGCCGGCGCTTCATAGATTTCACGCGATTTAATGCCAATAAGCCTGTTTTCGACCATATCAATTCTTCCAATTCCGTATGAACCTGCTACAGCATTGATCTCCTGAATAATCCTTAAGGGTGGATTCTTTTTACCATTTAAAGATACGGGAACACCCTGGTCAAAACCAATTTCAATGTACTGGCTCTCACCCGGGCTTTTTTTAATTTTAGTCCATCCATAAATATCCTCCGGAGGTTCAACCCATGGATCTTCCAGAACGCCACATTCCATACTCCTGCCCCATAAGTTTTCATCAATGCTATATGGGCTTTTCTTAGTGACGTTGATCTTGATGCCGTGAGCCTGAGCATACTCTATTTCTTCCTCCCTGGATAATTTCCATTCGCGCAGGGGCGCTATTATTTGCAGCCCGGGAGACAGACTCCTTATGCCAACATCAAACCTTACCTGGTCGTTGCCTTTTGCGGTACACCCGTGTGCAATTGCTTTAGCGCCTTCTTTTTTAGCCACTTCAACAAGCTTTTTTACTATTAGCGGCCTGGCAAGCGCAGTTGCTAAGGGATAGTTCTTTTCATATTTTAAATTTGCCTTTATTGAGGGAAAAATAAAATCTTTTATGAACTCTTCTTTTGCGTCTATTATCAAAGCCTTGCTTACTCCCGTGTCGATTGCCCTCTGGTAAGCTTCTTCCAGGTCATCGGGCTGCCCACAATCAATCAGGGCTGCTATTACCTCCATATTGTAATTTTCTTTAATCCATTTTATTGATACAGAAGTATCAAGTCCTCCTGAATACGCAAGAATAACTTTGCCGCTCATTTTTTCCTTTCTATAATTACTGAACTTTCTATAATTGTTGAAAAAATTTCAATATCTTTTTTGCATTGTCTTCACTATTTGATACACAGATTATGGTGTCATCTCCTGCTACAGTGCCCAGGATTTCCTCAAAGTTACTACCATCTATTACTGCTGCAACTCCCTGCGCTTCACCAGAATTTGTCTTTACTACTATTATGTTATTTGATAAATCAACTGACAGAACATTTTCTTTGAATTTAAATTTAATCTTGCCTATATTGAACTGAGGGTCAACCTGGTATTTACTGCTGAGGGCATAGTATTCCTCCTGAAGGGAATTCCTTACCTTGACCAGGTTTAATTGTTTTATGTCTCTTGAAATTGTTGACTGGGTTACACCGCAGCCGATGACTGATAATTCTTCGATTAATTCTTCCTGTGATGCAATTTTTTTTGTTTTTATCAGGTCCCTTATTAGTTTAAGTCTTTCAGTTCTTTTCATTTTAGTTTTAATTTTAAAAATTTATAATTATTTAATTTATGATTAGTAAATTCATTTTTTATCTTGTATTTAAGAATACAAATACACAAGTAATGCCTTTTGAGCGTAAAGCCTGTTTTCTGCCTGCTGCCATACGATGGAATTTTCGCCATCCATAACTTCTGAAGTTATTTCCTGGCCTCTGTGGGCAGGAAGGCAATGCATTATCTTAACATCTGGTTTGGCATAATGAGCAAGCTTTGAATTTACCTGGAATTGTGTCAGCGCTTTAGTCTTTTCTTCAGAATCTTCGTCCCCCATGCTTATCCACACATCAGTATAAATAATATCAGCATTTTCAACAGCTTTTATAGGGTCGTCAGTTATATTTATACTGCTTTCGCTTTCTTTTGCGAGATGCATAGCATACTCCATTATATCTTCGGATGGTTTATAGACTTTAGGACATCCTATTGTCATGTCGATGCCAAGCTTTGCAAAACCAATCATCAAACTGTTTGACACATTATTGCAGTCACCTACATAGGTAAATTTTAAATTCTTATCGAGCATTCCAAGTTCCTGGATTGTAAACAGGTCGGATAAAATCTGGCAAGGGTGGTACAGGTCAGTAAGGCCATTAATGACTGTTATTGTGCTGTTTTTTGCAAACACTTCAACTGTTTCCTGTTTGAAAGTTCTTATAACAAGACCATCAAGGTATCCTGAAAAAACTTTCGCACTATCCTGGACAGTCTCTCCCCTTTTTAACTGCAGGGTGCTGGCATCAATGTAAATGCAGTTTCCGCCAAGCTGCTCTATCCCAGCTTCAAATGACAGCCTTGTCCTTGTTGAATGCTTGTCAAATAAAAGAGCTATGCTTTTACTTTTCAGCAAATCAGAATAAAGCTTTTTATCTTTCTTTATTTTAGCTGCAAGGGCAATCATGTATAAAATTTCTTCCCTGGAATAATCCTTTAAAGTTAAAAAATCTTTTTGTTTGTTTTTCATTTTTTATTACTGCGCACCCCAGTTATTAAATACCCCGATTAATATCTTGAGATATTGGTACCCAACCAATCAATTAAGGAATCGATATTTTTACGGGTTATAACCAATGTCGGTAAAAACCTTAAAATCGAGTCTGAGACCTTATTAAGAATCAGCCTGTCAGCCAGAGCATTTTTGACAATACCCTCGGCCACCGGTTTTGTAAGCTCCATACCTATCATTAATCCCATTCCTCTGACATCCTTTATTATGTTATGCTTTTTCTTAAGTTCAAGTAACTTTGACATCAAATATTTTCCCAGCACTTCAGCCCTGCCGGGCAGGTCATTTTTTAGCAAATAGTCTATCACCGCGCACCCCGCAGTACACGATGCCGCGTTACCCCCAAAAGTTGAACCATGGCTGCCTGGAGTAAAGACTGAGCTTATCTCATCAGTAGAAATTATTGCTCCTATTGGCATCCCTCCACCAAGGCTTTTTGCGACAACCAGGATATCAGGATAAAGGCAATAATTCTGATAAGCAAACATTTTACCCGTCCTTCCAAATCCAGTCTGTACTTCATCCAGAATAAGCAAGATTTTTTCCCTGTCGCATAATTCTCTCAAAGCTTTTAAAAATTCTTTAGAAGCAACATTTATTCCACCTTCACCCTGGATAGGTTCAATTAGTATTGCGCAAGTTTTACCATCTATTTTGCTAATTACGGAATTTAGATCATTTAAATTTGCATAATCAAAGCCCTCGAGAAGCGGCTGAAATACTTTTTGCTTCTCCTCCTGGGCGGTTGCAGAAAGCGCTCCCATGGTTCTGCCATGGAAAGACTTGTAAAATGAAATAATCCTATATT
>JAHILC010000035.1 GCA_018897225.1 Actinomycetota bacterium | reverse complement strand
TTGCCAGTCTTGCACCATTAATATTGCAAAAATAACTATTTTAATCTAATTAAATTTTAATAATCTAGTTTTGTTTTTTTAATTTTCTATACTATTAGTTCGGTAACCTAATTTTATTTCATTTAGTTCTTTGAATTCAGGTTTGAGTGATTCATATAAAGAATTAAAGATATTGCTGAGCTTTTCGTATTTCTTGTAATTGGCTAAATTGGGTTTTATTTTAAAAAATCTTTTTTGCCTGGTATTATTAATTGCATCCAGATGGTCCTTAAATATGCCTCCGCAAATTCCACCCAGTATTGCAGCTCCAAGCATTGCGGTTTCATTAAAATCAACTACATTCAATGTTTTTCCTATGATATCACTTTTTACCTGGAGCCAGAAAGAATTCTTGCTGCCACCGCCAGTGAAAAATATTTCATCTGTTTCCTTACCTATCAGTTCTTCAGCAATTCTTATATTTTGCTTTAAGGCAAAACCTATACTTTCAAAAATTGACATGCATATGTCTGAAATTGTTGTACTCATTGAAAGACCAAAAAAAACACCTCTTGCGCTTGAATCCCACCAGGGGCTTCTTTCACCCTGCAGATAAGGTAGAAATATTAACTTGTTGGAACCAACTCTGGATTTCTTTGCAAGGTTTACCATCAAATTAAAAAATTCTTCATCGATTATATTGTTATTATAATCTATTATACTTTTCAACCATTTTATTGCAGCTCCAGAGGTTGATGTTGCAGCATGGAATATCCATAGATTATCAATATAAAACCTGTTGAGAAACCGGTTATCAAATTCTGGTTTATCCAAACATGCTGATACTATCTCTGAAGTACCCGAAGATATGAAAATTTTTTTACTCTCAATTAACCCTATGCCCAATGCCGAACATACCGTATCAGCAGAGCCGGGGGCAACCAACACATCTTCTCTTAATTTTGTAATACTTGCAGCTTTTTTTGTTAAAGTCCCAACTGCCTGAGTTGGCGGGGACAACACTGGTAATTTATTTTCCTCCAATCCATATTTTTTAATTAATAAAGAATTCCAGGAAAAATTATTTTTTGTATTAAACAGCCCTGTAAAGGATGCTTGATTGTAATCAAGTATAAATTTTCCTGTAAGTTTATATATGAGATAGGTAGTTATATGCCCAAAACAAAAAGTTTTTTCATAAACTTGGGGTTCATTTTCTTTTATCCATAAAATACTGGATACTGAAATTGCTCCTGATAGAATTCTGTTTCCAGTAATTTTAAAAATTTCATCCATATTTATTTTGTTTTGAAGTTTTAAAACCAAATTATAACTTCGCTGATCGAAATTCATTATTGCATTTCTTAAAGGATTGCCATTACAATCAAGTGGCACCAGAGTTGGGCATGTGGAACATATACCTACCGTAGAAATGTCTTCAGGATTTATGCCTGCCTTGCTACATGAATCTTTTATTAAAAAAGGTAAATTTTCCCATGAATATTCTGGAGATAATTCTGCCCAATCAGGTTTGGGGGTAAATATCTGGTTCTTTACCTTACTCATTCCCAATAAAATTCCATTTTTTGTAAAGATACCAGCTTTGATATTAATTCCGCCAACGTCCAGTCCAAAAATAAATTTTTGCATAGAGTGTATCGGATATTTATTTTAAATAATATTTTCTTGAAAAAATTTAGATAATAACAGTTTCCATAAAAAGAATTCATTAAAATATTGCGTAACCTTACAAGCCTAAAACTCTTTTTACTTCCAGAACCCCGCTTCTTGGACTTGTAAGAATTCTTCCAGACAGATCTTTGTCCAAATTAGTTACAAGTCTTGCCATTGAACCCTGGGCAAATACAATTATATCTACCTTATCTGCAAGTTCACTTACCCCTTTTAAAACTATTTCATCATGTTTTATTGGATTTCCACTTATTAATTCTTCAAAAGCACCGGGACATATGGTTTTTGTTATCTTTATTTTCTTCCCAGCAGCAAGGGCCTTTTTTTCAATCATTCTTGTCGTAGGTTCAAGTGTAGTTTTCAATGTAGCTGCTACACCAATATTTGATGATCTTGTTACTGCTTCTTCGGCCATTTTCTCATCTATTTTAACAATTGGTGTAGAGATAATTTCCCTGGCAAGATCGGCAACTTCACCAACTGAAGAACATACATTTAATATGCAATCTACCTCATAATATTCTGCTGATTTATAATAATTTAACATTCTAGCAATTACTGGTTTTGTTACGCCGTCATTTGATAGTACTTCCCTTAGAAGGCTATCATCTATTATATGTACTAGTTCTACTTCAGGAACATACTCTTTAAAAAGTTTTGTTAAAATTTCAACAAGTGCTAATCCTGTATGTACCAGTGCTACTTTTTTCATTTTTTCCTTTATACTTTCTTAAATATTAATAGATATTATTTGTTTTTAATTAAATTATGCATAATTTTTTTTATAGTATTTACGATCTTCTCTTCACTTGGAATTATTGCTGATTCAAGGACATAAGAATATGGTATAGGGCTATCAAGTCCTCCTAAAATTACTGGGGGGCTGTCAAGATAATCAAATATATCTGGGAGTACCTCTTTCAATATATATGCACCAGTTCCAGCTCTTGAGCATGATTCGTGTACGATAAGTAAGTGATTTGTCTTTTTTACAGAAGAAATTATGGTATCAATATCAAGCGGATATAAGCTTCTTAGATCTATAACTTCAGGGCTTATACCTTCATCTTCAAGGCTAGCAGCCGCTGAAAGTGCTTTATTAACCATATAGGATATTGACACAACACTAATATCTTCCCCTTCTTTTTTAATATCTGCTTTTCCAAGCGGAATCGTATAGTTACTATCCGGGATAGAGCCTGTTATATTGTAAAGTAATTTATGTTCTATAAAAATGATTGCATTATCATCCCTTATTGAGGATTTAAGCAGCCCCTTTGCATCATATGGAGTTGACGGCATAACAACTTTGAGTCCTGGTATGTGGCAAAAAAATACTTCAAGACTTTGAGAATGATGGGAAGCATTACCTTTGCCACCTCCTCCCTGGGTGCGAATAACTATTGGTACTTTAGCTTTTCCACCAAACATATATTTTATCTTTGCGGCCTGATTTACTATTTGGTCCATTGCAAGTGTTATAAAGTCTATATACATTATTTCTACTACAGGCCTAAGCCCTGTAAGAGCTGCGCCAATAGCGGCTCCAACAAAAGAATTTTCAGATATTGGGGTATCCATTACTCTGGAAGCACCGTATTTTTCATATAGACCCCTAGATGTTCCAAACACACCACCTTGAAGCCCTATATCTTCACCCATTAAAATTATCTTATTGTCTATGCTCATTTCTTCATCAAGGGCGTCCCTTATAGCTTCTGAATATGTAGTTACTTTATCCAAAACTTTCTAACTCCTAAACATAAAATCATTGCTTGTATATATATCATCCAATGCTTTATCTGCTGATAAAAATTTACTATTTTTTGCAAACTCAACTGCATCCTCAATTAGCTTATCTACTTTATCAGTCATTAAAGTATAGCTATTTTCAGTAATTATCTTTTCATTAATTAATTTCTTTTTATAGTTGTTTATTGGATCTTTAGTCTTCCAGTAATCAATCTCTTCCTTGCTTCTATATACTTGCGGATCACCAATCCAGTGCCCCTCATACCGGTATGTTTTTGCTTCTATTAGTACTGTTCTTGAGCCATTTTTAACATTATCAACTGCTTTCTTTACTGCAATATAGACTTTTTCAACATCGCTACCATCTGTAATAATGCCTTCAATGTTATAGCCTGGTGCTCTATCTGCAATATTGGTACATGATGTAGAGTAACTTGCAGGAACAGTTATAGCATAGCAATTATTCTCGCAGACAAAAATTATAGGCAATTTCCATATTGAGGCAAGGTTTAGACATTCATGAAATGTACCCTGGTTTGATGCACCATCACCAAAAAAAGAAATTGTTATTTTTCCATTATTTAGATATTTGGAAGATAGTGCTGCTCCAACAGCAATTGGTAGTCCTGCTCCAACAATTCCAACAGCTCCGAGTATACCCTTATCAAAATCAGCTATGTGCATTGAACCGCCCTTGCCTTTACAGCACCCTGTTTCCTTTCCAAGAAGTTCCGCCATCATTGGCCTAAGTTCTGCACCTTTTGCAATACAATGGCCATGCCCTCTGTGGGTAGATACAATATAGTCATCACTAGCAAGCGCTGAGCATGCGCCAACAGCAACTGCTTCTTCACCAATATACACATGAGTTGAGCCTCTGATTAACCCAAGTGAAAACAACTCTTTTACCTTTTCCTCAAATTTCCTTATTGTATACATCTTTTCCAAAAAGAGTAATTTAAGATTATCAGGAATTTTTTCAGATTTACTATCTTTCTTTTCTTTACTACTTTTTTGTTTATTGACTTTATTATTTGCAGTCGTTTTATTATTATCCATTGAAATCCTCTTAACCAGTCAGTTCTTTCATTGCTTGTTCATATTCTTCTTTAGACGGAGCTTTTCCATGCCATGAACACTTATCCTCCATATAAGAGACACCTTTGCCCTTTATTGTGTCTGCAATAATTACTGTTGGCAGCCCTTTTGTATTTTTTGCAGTTTCTATAGCATTTATTATCTGGTCAATTTCATGACCATTAATTTGCAGTACGTTCCATCCAAAAGCAATCCATTTATTAGCAAGTGGCTCAATTGGCATGACTTCATCATTGTATCCATCAAGCTGAAGCTTATTGTAATCTATAATTGCAATAATGTTATCAAGTTTAAATTTAGCAGCTGCTAGCGCTGCTTCCCATAGTACACCTTCATTATGTTCTGCACATCCAATTAAAATATAGCTATAATATAATTTACCTTTTAGTTTTGCAGCCAGTGCCATTCCAACTCCTACACCAAGTCCATTGCCAAGAGATCCAGTTGTCATATCTATTCCCGGTGTTTTTTTCATATCAGGATGTCCCTGCAAGATACTATTAATTTTTCTTAGAGTACCCAGGTGTGACTTATCAAAATAGCCTTTTTCTGCAAGTGCCGCATACCATATCGGGCAAGCGTGACCTTTTGACATTATGAATCGGTCTCTATCAGCCCACTGGGGATTTTTAGGATCGATATTTAAAAAGTGAAAATACAAAACTGTAATAATATCTGCAGCAGAAAGTGATCCTCCGGGGTGACCAGAACCAGCATTGTATATCATATCAATTACATCAATTCTTAACTTATTTGCAACTTTTTTAAGACTATCTATTATTTCTTTTTTATCTTCCTGGATTTCTTTTTTATCATTATTTGTTTTCATAATACTTACATCCCCCTATTTTTTCTACGTACTCTTACTTTTTCATCTTAATAACATGTTTTGCAGCTTCAACTATATGCGCTGCGCTAAGCCCGTATTTATCAAGCAATAGTTCAAATTCTCCTGATTCAGCAAATGTATCTCTTATGCCTATTCTTTTTAAGGAAATGGGGTAGTTTTCACTTAAAACTTCACTAACAGCACTGCCTAGTCCTCCAATTATTTGATGATCCTCAACTGTTACTATTGCACCACTGTATTTAGCTTCTTTTATTACCATTTCTTCATCAATTGGTTTTATTGTTGGCATATCAATTAATGCTGCACTAATACCTTGCTTTTTTAGTAAGTCCACCGCTTTTATTGCAGTGTAGGTCATATCACCGACAGATATAATTGTTAAATCATTCCCATCATATAGCTTAAATGCTTTTCCAATTTGAAAACTGACATTTTCATCATAAATAATAGGAAGAAGATCCCTTGTCAGCCTTATATATACAGGGCCATAATGTTCTGCTGCTGCTCTTACTACAGCTTTTGTCATGTTATAATCGGTTGGTGCTATTACAGTCATATTCGGCATAACTCTCATTATAGCCAAATCCTCCGTTGCCTGATGTGTTACACCATCGGTGCAGGGAGTTGTCCCACCATGGCTAACAGCAATTTTCACGTTT
>JAHILC010000005.1 GCA_018897225.1 Actinomycetota bacterium | reverse complement strand
CCAGCAGTTTTTTAAGACAGATACTTCCAATGCTGTTTATAAAAGTTTTCATCTCCAAGTACATTTCAGCAGCATTTCTCTTGGAAGTTCTTATAAAATCTGAGTACTGGATCTCTGCTTTGTTTTCAATCTTTTGAAGAGAATTTACAAGCAGTTGTTTTGAGCCCTTGTAGTCTGTAATTTCACCCTGTATATTGACAAAATCACCTTCATTAAACAACCTGTCGGCGTTACTTAGCCTATCGAAAGCTTCAGTCCATATAACCCCATCTATGGATCCACCTTTGTCCCGAAGACAAATCAGGCAGTAATCCTGGCCGCTTTTTTTCTGCTTTACCAATTTTTTGCTAATTATGAATACAGAATCAACCTGGGTACCTTTTTCAAGTTCATTTATGAATTGTTTTTTCGTTTTTTCCATATACTTACTCGTTTAGTTTAAATAAATTTAATTTTACTTTAAAGTAATCAAGCCTTTTATAGTCTGTCATATCATGCTGTATTGGTGTAATTGATATGTAATTATTTTTAAGCGCAGTATAATCATTGTTTTCGTCTTCTTCGGCTTCTGCAAGCTCCCCGTTCATCCAGTAGTATTCTCTCCCCCTTGGATCTTCTCTTTTTATAAAAACATCTTTGAATGCCATGCCACTCTGGTATGTAACCTTTACTCCCTTAATTTTATCTGCAGACGCATCAGGAATATTGATATTTAAAAGCATCCTTTCCGGTAGACTGCCTGAATTCAGAAGCAGGTTCGCGATATTTTTTGTAAATTCTGCTGCAAAAGTATAATCGGTATCCTTCAAGTTGTTCATCGAAACAGCGATTGATGGAACATTATATATGGTCCCCTCAGTTGCTGCTGAAACTGTGCCGGAGTAAATTATATTTTTACCGACATTGGCTCCCCTGTTTATTCCTGAAATCAAAAGGTCTGGCTTTCTTTCAAATATTGCAGCAATAGCAAGCTTTACGCAGTCTGCCGGTGTCCCATCTACAGCATAACCACAGAATATCCCATCTATGAATTCTTTTTTTACTGAAATGGGATCGAATACGGTAATTGCATGCCCCACAGCGCTCCTCTCCCTGTCAGGAGCAACAATCCATATGTCCCAGTTACCGTTTCTGACCAGAGCATTGTAAAGCGTTTTTATTCCTTTTGCTTCTATGCCATCGTCATTTGTCAGAAGTATTATTTTTTTCACCATGAAAAACTCATAGCTTACTACTTAAGTAACTTTATTTTATTTCTTTAAATTATAAAAAGCTGCCAGGCCATGATATCTGGCTTCGCTTGCAAGCTCCTCTTCTATCCTAAGGAGCTGGTTATATTTTGCAACTCTGTCAGTCCTGGATGGGGCACCCGTCTTAATCTGCCCGGCATTGACCCCAACGACAATATCAGCAATTGTAGTATCCTCTGTCTCACCTGAACGATGTGAAACAACCGCTGTATAACCTGCTCTTTTTGCCATTTCAATTGCATCCAGAGTCTCAGAAAGGGTACCGATCTGATTAACTTTTATCAGAATTGAATTTGCAACACCAAGCTTGATACCTTTTTCAAGCCTTTTCGTATTTGTAACAAAAAGATCGTCACCTACTACCTGAACCTTGCTTCCAATTTTGTCAGTAAGCTTTTTCCATCCATCCCAATCTTCTTCAGCCATTCCGTCCTCAATGGAAATAATCGGGTATTTATCAACAAGCGCTGCATAATAATCAACCATTTGATCAGGAGTTAAAATTTTATCTTCTCCTGCAAGATTATATTTTCCATCTTTAAATAATTCTGTAGCTGCAGGATCCAGGGCTATATACACGTCTTTGCCCGGCTTGTACCCAGCTTCACTTATAGCCTTAATGATATATTTGATTGCGTCTTCATTGGTCTTAAGATTGGGTGCAAAACCACCTTCATCTCCGACTGAAGTGCTCATGCCATCCTTCTTTAATACGTTTTTCAATGTATGAAAAACCTCGGCACAAATTCTGAGCGCTCCAGCAAAAGAATCCGCTCCAAGAGGCATGATCATAAATTCCTGCAAGTCTACACTGTTGTCCGCGTGTTTTCCACCGTTTAATATATTCATCATGGGTGCAGGCAGTACATGAGAATTTACCCCTCCGATATATTTATACAGCGGCAGGTCCAGCGCGCTTGCGGCAGCCTTAGCCACTGAAAGCGAAACACCCAGGATGGCGTTGGCTCCAAGTTTTGCCTTGTTTTCTGTCCCATCAAGCTCAATCATAACCTGGTCTATTTCACGCTGAAATATCGCATCCATATCTTCAAGTTCTGAAGCTATAATTGAATTGACATTTTCCACTGCGTTCAAGACGCCTTTACCCATATACCTGTTTTTATCTCCATCTCTTAGCTCAACAGCTTCAAAAGCTCCTGTTGATGCACCCGAGGGGACTGCAGCTCTGCCTACTGCACCGCACTCAAGAACAGTCTCTACCTCTATAGTTGGATTTCCCCTTGAATCAAGGATTTCTCTTGCAAAAATATCTACAATAGTTGTAAATTCGCTCACCATAATCTCCTTCAAAAAATTTATTGAACATTAAAAATATTTTAAAATTGTCTTTGTAAATTCTAATTGTATATTGAAATTTTGTCTATATGCCAAATTTTTTTTCAAATTTTTTTCTTGACAAAACCCGATGTTTAACTTTAGATAAATAGGATAAAAACTTACTTCCGAAAATAGGCAATTTTAAAAAAGAGAGTAAATAGATGAAGAGAAAATATAAAATACAAATTTTAAACCTTACTTTAATAATTTTTCTTATCACCTTGATTGTTATTAGTTTTACAGCCTGCAGAAAAGCTGCTCCAAAATTTGAGACATTCAAAGTGGAAAGAGGAGATATCGTAGAATCAGTTACTGCAAGTGGGTCTGTAGACTCATCCGAAGTGAAAAATTATTCATTACAGGTTTCAGGCAAAGTTTTAGACGCTTTAAAAAAAGGTGAGACTTTTAAAAGCGGGCAGGTTCTTATATCTGTTGACAACAGGCGAAATGAAATACTTGTAAGCCAGGCAGAGAAAAGTCTGGCAGTCGCTGAAAATTCCTTAAAAATTGCAAAGATAAATTACCAGCAAGCGCTTAATGCAAACCATGTGGCAATACAGCTTTCACAGTCAAACACTAAGATTGCAGAACAATCGGTGCAGAATGCTTATAAAGCTCTGGAAGACGCAAATATTCTTACTGATGCCTCCATAAACAGTGCCTACATTGCAATAGAGAATGCCAAAAATTACCTTGCTGAAGTTAAGTCTTCTCCCCTATCCACTCCCGCAGTGATTGCCCAGGCTGAAGGTAATGTTAGTTCTGCTGAAGGTGCGTATGAGCAGGCAAAGGAAAGTGCAAGATCCCAAACAGACGCAGCAAACAGCGCATACAAACAAGCTCTGGCAAATCAATCGGCATCCTATTGGAACAATATAAATAGCGCTCAGACAGCACAAACTCAAATAAAGCTGACAGGCGCAAATATAAAACAGGCTCAAACTCAGCTAGATCTTTCCAATATAAATTTGGAGCTTACAAAACTCGAACTGGATAAAAACCAGATATCCGCGCCATTTGATGGAATAGTGTCGTCCTCTACTTTTTCAGACGGAGAATTTGCAGGTCCAGGCATGACTGCCATTTCTGTAATAAGCAGCCAGTTTATAATCAAAGCTGACATAAATGAAACAGATATCTCAAAACTTAACCCTGGCCAGAAAGTAGAAATTACGCTTGATGCTTATCTTGATAAGTTATTACAGGGAGAAATTGCAGAAATCTCCCCAATATCTAAGAACCTGGCTGGAATAGTATCTTTTGAAATAAAGATTAAACCTGATGACTCATCGCAGAGTTATTTAAAATATGGGCTTTCTGCAAATATCACTATCATTATTTCTAAGGTAGAAAATGTTCTTTATGCGCCGATACAATCAGTCTATGAGGAAAGTGGCAAGAAATATGTTGATGTCCTGACAGAAAATAATGAATCTAAAAAGGTTGAAATAACAACAGGCAACTATAACTATGATTACATAGAAATAAAGTCAGGGCTTGCTGAAGGCGATCAAATAATAACTTCCAAAATTGAAGCGGCTGCCTCAGCAAATATGTTTGGCCAGTAATAAAAAATGGATATTACTAATATATGGAAGAAAACTGCAAAGATAATAACTGCATAATTGAAATCATAGATATTACAAAAATATATAGGATCGGCAAGATCGAAGTAAAAGCTCTTCGAGGAGCAAACTTGAAGATTTCAGGGGGCGAATTTGTTGCTATTATGGGTCCTTCAGGCTCAGGCAAATCCACCCTAATGAACATTATTGGATGCCTGGACACACCCGACAGCGGAAAATTTTTTCTTGAAAATATCGATGTCAGCAAGCTTAACGACAATCAACTTGCTGAAATAAGAAATAAAAAAATAGGTTTTGTTTTTCAGACATTTAACCTGCTTTCAAGATCTGATACTGTTCGTAATGTTGAGCTTCCATTGATTTATTCTGCCAGAGGCGCTGCCGGGAATAGAAAAACTAAAATATTTGACTCGTTAAAATCAGTTGGGCTTATTGGCTGGGAAAAGCACAAACCAAGCGAGCTTTCAGGAGGACAGAGACAAAGAGTGGCCATAGCTCGGGCACTGGTAAACGACCCTGCAATAATACTTGCTGATGAGCCTACAGGAAACCTTGATTCGGTAACAGGCGAAGAAATTATGGCTATATTCCAGAAATTAAACAGAGAAGGAAAAACCATCCTGCTTGTAACCCATGAGCTTGATATTGCCAGGCATGCAAACAGGATTATTTACCTGCGCGATGGAAAGATCTTCAGAGAAGAAAAAATTGACATGCCTATAAACGCATTAGAAATGCTTGAAAAAATGCCTAAGCTTGAAGACAAATTAAACTAAGAGGACAAATTAAATTAGAATTAAAAATAAGAAGGAAGTGTATTTAAAATCATGCGAAGATTGTTTGAGAGTATAAAAATTGCTTTTCAATCACTGGTTTCAAATAAATTACGGGCATTCCTGACAATGCTTGGAATAATCATTGGCGTAGGAGCTGTAGTTGCCATGATGTCCATTGGCACAGGCGCTCAGGAATCAGTTATAAATAGTGTCCAGGATATTGGTTCTAACCTTATTATCGTTACCCCCGGCAACAGGCAAGAGCAGCAGCAGGGATTTAAGCAGATGCTGGAAGATGACAGGGATAAGGAAGCATTAAAAGTTGAGGATGTAAAAATGATTGAAAAAGAAGCTAAGCTGATTAAAGGTGCAGCTCCTGCTGTACTGAGCTCTTCAATCATTACATATCTGAATAAAAATACGAGGGCAAGTGTTTACGCATCAAGTGAAAAGGCCGAATATATCTACAATTTTGAAATTGAACAAGGCCAATTCTATACTGCAAGCGACGTGCAGAATTCTGCAAATGTTGCTGTAATAGGTCGTACTGTAATAAACAAGCTATTCGGTAAAATTGACCCAATAGGAAAAATAATAAAAGTTGACGGTAAGAACTTCACGGTTATAGGAATAATTAAATCCAAGGGCACTGATCAGTTTGGAAATGATCAGGACAATTCAATTTCAATGCCAATAACTACCGCCCAGCATAAGCTTTACGGAATTGATTATATAAATATGATAATTGCCCAGAGTACTTCCGAAAATAATATGAATCAGGCATCAAACGAAGTTGAAAGGATATTAAGGAGGGCTCACAACCTGAGAACTGATGAGAAAAATGATTTTACCGTTCAGAATCAGACGCAGCTTCTTGATATAGTCGGAACAATCACAAACATATTTACAATTACAATTTCCAGTATTGCAGGAATTTCACTCCTGGTTGGTGGAATAGGCATTATGAATATAATGCTTGTATCTGTTACCGAAAGGACAAGAGAAATCGGAATAAGAAAAGCAGTGGGCGCAAAAAACAAAGACATCCTTTTCCAATTTCTGGTAGAAAGCGTTGTATTAAGCATAACGGGTGGGATATTGGGTATACTTTTTGCAGTCGCGGTATCAATCATACTTAACAGGTTTACAATACTGAAACCAACAATTTCAGCATTTCCGATTATACTGGCAATTACTTTCTCAACAATGGTTGGACTATTTTTTGGTATTTATCCTGCAATGAGGGCGGCAAGGCTAAATCCAATTGCAGCTTTGAGATATGAGTAAAGAAATAAATTCAGGCTCCACTTTAGATTACTGTTTAATTAAGTTTTCTAAATATAGAGCCTGATTTTTATTTATTTATTTTTTTATTTTTTAATTTCTGACTCGTTAATACTTTTTATTGGCTTATGTTTTTTTGTCTTGCTCTTTTTCTGTTTCTTGCCCTTAGGCTCTGCCAGATTATAATCAATATTATTGCTATCAATATAAGTATTGGACTCATAACAATAAGCACGGTGGTCATTCCTCTAACAACTGTCAAAGCGCCTCTTGCGCCTCTTTTAACAGCTCCCAGAAAACCGCCTTCTGTTGATTCAGTTATTGCCTGGGGCTCAGCCAAACTAACATCTATGGTTGAAAAAGAAACCATGTTATCAAGGTAATTCATCCTGCCTTTTATAACTTCAACTTCACCCTGAACCTTACTGAGCTCTCTCTGTACTTCTATGCTGTCCGTAACCTTGGTCGACTTCTTCATTAGATCTAAAAGAACTTGCGCCTGAGCCTGGAGATTCTTCAATCTTGATTCCAGGTCAACATACTCCTGAGTTACATCTGTTCCGCCAAGCTGAACACTTTTTATCGTGCCCAACAGCTTTATTTTGTTTACTACAGCATCAAAATTCTTTTGTTCAACTCTTATTGTTATCATACCGCTTGTAAGTTTTCCTTCAGAATCCGAATAGCTCTGGGAATTGCTTACAAAACCATTATTGGCTTCAGCAAGTGTTGCTATCTCGAAGAACTTTTTCTCAAACTCGCCTTTTTTAACTTCAAGCTGTATGCTTGCAGTTTTTATTATTTTGCCGCTTGCAACCACAGATTTGCTATAATCTGCAGTACCTTCCTTAGCATAATAATCTTTAGCATTACTTTCCGATTTATCGCCCTCATATGCCATTTCGGGCGATTCAGCTAATCTTTCACTTTCATATTTTGCATCCTGCGAATAGCCTGCAGTGTAAGTTGCTTGCTCATTTACTGCAGATCTTAAGGTAGCGCAAGCTGGCAGTACTGCTGCAACCATGAGTATTGCGAGAATGATGCCTAACACTACTTTTGGTTTTATCTTTTTCATTTTTTCACTCCAATCTCATTAATAAAATTTAAAAAATTTTAAAATCAATATAATTATACGAAATTACTTTAATGAAAACTGAGGTAATCTATATTTTTAATTAAATTCTCCATATACAACCAGTTTAAAATTAGTTTCACCATTTTCAATACCGATCTTTTCTTCTTTAATATAACCAGGATTAAAACCTGGCAGCTCTATCATCACCTGCCTTGTAATGCTCCCGTCTTCAAGCATCATCTCAAGTAAAATACTGCCTTCAAATTTTAAACTATCATTTCTATTTTCTATTTTAACCTGTAAAACTTTCTGCTCCGTGCTCAAAACCTGATAAGAAAATAAAATACCATTAATATGCTCTTCGGTTAAAACATTCTCTTTCTTTAATAATAGCACTTTTTCAAACAATGGCGACTGCTGGAAGGTTTCAGCATTGTCCTCAGCAGCTGCAGATTCTCCCAGGGGTCTTTCGGCCGAATCTTCCTGAGGTACAGACTGTAAATTTTTTTCAACTTCCTTATCTGCCAAATTTTCCTCCGAAATTTTCGCTGCTGCTACAGTTGGCGCTGAACTAATTGGTAAATACTGCTTTAAAAACCTGTAACTGAAAACTGATCCCACAACCAGTACTACAAGTACTGCAAATCCTACTGCAAGTCCCCTGATCCATGTTTTTTTATAATTTGCCAAGGAAAATTCATTGTTTTTTTCTTCAATTATTATCCCATCACCAATTTCAACAGAACCACCCGAAATCCTGTGCTTTAAAAACTGACCGTCTTCAGTCATAACGATACAGTACTTTTTATTTATTTCCATTATTATTGCTTTCATCTACCGCCATCACCCTTGCAGATATCAAGATAGCTAAGTCCATTAAGAATAGCTAAAACTATCGCTATTATATATATTCGTCCCCGCTCCAGCTTTTTTCGGTGTATTTTTAATATTTTTTCAATTTCGCCAATCGGCAGCCTTTTTGTCCGCATCAGCTCATCAAGTATATTATCGTTATCTATAATGACCTTAGCTGCATTTTTATATTCCTGGCGCAGGGTATCTTTTTTAGGGGAGATACGAACAAGTTCATTAAAGCCTATATTCCAATTCTTAAGCAGAGAAGCATATTCTATAACTTCAAGCTTGACGCTGTCTTCTTCATTCTCAAGTGTATATTTTTCCATTGATTTCTTATTAAGAACTGTCGATAATTCATTTTCGTCCTGGGAATCTTCGTCAATGCTGATAGTTCTTAATTTGGATTTTTTTCTTAAAAAATCAATTACTCTTGCATTAATAACAAGTCTTGAAAAACTCAAGAATGTGCCTTTTTTAACATCGAAGGAATTGACTGCTTCCATAAAAGCTGACAAACCCACTGAAAGTTCATCATCTACTCCATATTCCAGGTACTTGCCAACTTTCTTCTGGACTACACTAGCAATGAAAGGCTTAAAATCTGATATGAGCGTGTTTAATTCATCATTACTATTTTTAGACTTGATGACTCTTTCTTCAAGTGAGATTTTTTTAAAAAACATAGCAAAAACTTTTTAATTTTAAAGAAAAAATTTTAAAGCCAGCTGCCTGTTTTTATATATGCATCCATATGATGAGCAGCTACTCTGCCGGCGCCCATTGCAAGAATTACTGTTGCGGCGCCGCTGACAATATCACCACCGGCAAAAACTCCCTTTTTATTTGTCCTGCCAGCTTCATCTGCTTCGATATTACCCTTTTTATTTAACTTCAATCCCGGAATACTCGAGGTCAAAAGAGGGTTGGGACCCTGGCCGATTGCCATTACTACAACTTCTACTTCGATGTCATGCTCTGAGCCTTTAAGTGGAACAGGTCTTCTGCGTCCAGATGAATCAATTTCTCCTAATTCCATTTTTATACATCTTATTTTCTTTACCCAGCCATTTTCTCCAATAATTTCCACAGGATTAGTCAGAAATATCATTTCAATTTCTTCTGCTTTTGCATGATGTATCTCTTCAATCCTTGCCGGCATTTCAGCCTCACCTCTCCTGTAGATAAGGTAAACATTTTCAGCTCCAAGTCTCTTTGCAGTCCTGGCAGAATCGAGCGCAACATTGCCCCCGCCGATTACTGCAACTTTCCGGGCTTTTTTAATTGGTGTATCCCAATTGGGGAAAATATAAGCTTTCATCAAATTTGAGCGTGTCAGATATTCATTTGCTGAATAAACCCCATTTAAATTCTCTCCTGGAATATCCATAAAATATGGCAAACCAGCGCCTGTTGCTACAAATACGCTCTTGTATCCGTATTTATCCATTAATTCATCTACTGTCAGGGTTTTACCAATAACAGAATCAAGTATTATCTCAACTCCCATGCTTTTAACATATTCTATTTCCCTCTCAACTACACTTTTGGGCAACCTGAATTCAGGAATTCCGTATATAAGCACTCCTCCAGCTTTATGAAGGGCTTCAAAAATAGTCACTTCGTATCCTAGTTTTG
>JAHILC010000034.1 GCA_018897225.1 Actinomycetota bacterium | reverse complement strand
TATTAGAAGAAAGCATATAACAAATGACAGAGTAAATCAACAAAATAATAGCTCTCGTCCTGGATTTGAAAAACCGGGAATTCCCGCCTTTGTTCCTAAAAAATGCATAGTTTATATTTTTTTTCTTTATCTGTAAATACAAGCAATAATCTTTCTGATAAGTCTTACCCGGGACCTATTATTCTGGTTGATTATTATTATGAAATTCAGGTTTTTAGAATGCCAAAGAGAATTGAATTCCGTGTTAAATTTTTTAAAATATCAGTTTAAATCATTTCTTTTTATAGGGTAGCACCCGGGCATTATTCAGCAATCGCTACTGTATCACCTTCTTTAGACATCATTTAGCAGGGATTTTCATAGATTAATTTTTCATGTAGGGCTTAAACAAGTCTCCATATTTTCTGGCACCATGTACAATATGATAGATTTAATAGATACTGCTGCTATGACTCTGGATTGCTGGAAAGTCACCCTTTAATTGCATTTTTTATTCAGTTATTATAATAATTAAAATTTCACATATCTTAAGAATTTCGATTTGAGGTAAAAGATTAAAGAATTATTTTCATTATCTAAATATTTTAAAAATCATAAGCTTGCCTTAACCGGCAGCATTTTATATATATTGTTTACAAATCTTATCGGGCTTCTTATCCCGTGGATCTTAAAGCTTGCCATTGACAGTATCGTAAAACTCCCCCACAGCCAGGTGCAGTTAATCAAATATGGCTTGATGCTCGTTGCTGTTTCTGCTGTTGAAGGTGTTTTGCGATTCTATATGAGAAAGCTTTTAATTGGTGTTTCCAGGAAAATTGAATATAGTATAAGAGCTGATTTCTTCTCTCACTTTCAAAAGCTTGATTCCTCATTTTTTGAAAATAACAGAACCGGGAGCATCATGGCACTTATTACCAACGACCTTGATGCAGTAAGAAACTTTCTTGGTCCAGGACTTTTAAACTTATTCAGCACAATATTCATATTTATTTCCACGCTGATTGTAATGTTTTTAATAAATGTAAAACTTTCCCTTTATTCAATGATCGCATTTCCAATCTTGCCCTTACTTGTCTGGTGGTTGAGTTCCAAGCTTTACGAGAGGTTTAAGTTATCGCAAGAGCAGTATGCATTACTATCAGCAAGAACTCAGGAAAGCCTTGCTGGAATAAAAGTTGTCAAATCTTTTACCCAGGAAAAAAATGAAACAGATACATTTTCTGATTTAAACAAGGAATATATAAAAAAGAACATGGCTTTTGCAAAAGTCAGAAGTATTTTCTGGCCTGCAATGATTCTTATTGGCGGTATTGGAATAATGGTTGTTCTGCTGGTAGGTGGAAAACAGGTAATAGTTAAAGTTCTTACCCTGGGACAGTTTGTTCAGTTCAGCGCTTACATTGGTTCCATCACCTGGCCGCTGATATCGCTCGGATGGGTTATTAATCTTGTCCAAAGGGGTTCGGTATCTATTAGCAGGTTAAATAACGTCTTTAAAATTAAGCCTTCAATAACTGATCCTCCAAAACCTTCAGGAGTCAGGTCCTTGAATGGCAATATTATTTTTAAAAATGTGTTTTTCAAATATCCGCAAGGCCAAAGTTATGAAGCAGCCAATGAAAACAAAAGAAAAAACGACAGTAGCAGCTACGGTTGGATACTGCGAAATATTAACTTTGAAATAAAGGCAGGTATGCAGGTTGGAATTGTTGGATTTACAGGCTCGGGCAAATCCACAGTTGTAAATTTGATCCCAAGGCTATATGACCCCCAGGAAGGGTATCTCGCAATTGACGGACACAACTTGAAAGACCTGAATTTGGCAACATTGAGATCAAATATAGGCTATGTGACTCAAGAGCCTTTTATTTTCTCCAAAACAATCAAGGAAAACATACAGTTTGGAAAGGAAGAACTGCTTACAAGTTTGGCAGCAGGTGAAATTGAGCAGAAAGCACTTGAGGCATCTAAAATTTCCCACTTGCATGAGGATATTGCAAGTTTTCCGGATGGGTATGCAACAATTATAGGGGAAAGAGGAGTAACACTTTCAGGTGGGCAGAAACAAAGGCTTGCAATCGCAAGAGCAATTATAATCGAACCCAGGATTTTAATTTTAGACGATTCTTTCTCAAGTGTTGATACCAATACTGAAGAGCTAATACTGAATGACTTGAAAGAAAAAACTAAAAACCTTACAAGAATAATAGTCTCCCACCGTATTTCAACTATTAAGGATTCAGACTTTATTTTAGTTTTGGATGAGGGACAAATAAGTGATGCAGGAAGTCACAGCCAGTTGATCAAGAGCTGCGGAATTTATCAGAAGCTATATCAAAGACAACAGTTATCAGAAAAACTTGAGGAAGAGATTTAAGTAGAAAGTAATAGAAAAAAACAGGTTAAAAATGGCAAATTACATGAAAGGCGCATCCAAAAACAACTTATATGAGAAAGAAGGGCAAGACAAGCAACTGGACTGGAAGACTGCGTCCAAGCTCTTTAAATATGTAAGACCATATAAAACTCTTTTGGTTCTAACAATATTTTTATTGCTAATTACAGCGCTGTTGCAGATAGCTGGCCCTTATCTTATAAAGGTGGCTATAGACAGTCATATAACTCCGGGAAAACTTGATGGCCTTTTATATATTGTCCTTCTTTACGGAGCAATAATACTTGCTGAATTTTTAATAAGATATTTCCAGCAGTACATGACAGAATATTTAGGCCAAAAAATAATGTATGACATGAGAATGGATATTTTCAATCATGTTCATAAGATGGAAATGTCATTTTTTGACAAAAACCCCATCGGAAGAGTCCTGACCAGAATTACTACCGATGTACAGGCGCTAAATGAAATGCTGTCCTCCGGAATTGTGACCCTTTTTGGTGACATCTTCATGATCGCAGGTGTTATGGTAGTAATGATAAGTTTAAACTTAAAACTTTCTCTTGTTACTTTTTCTGTGCTCATACTTCTCGCAGCAGCAACCTTTGTTTTCAGAAAAAAAGTCAGAATCTCTTTTAAAATAATAAGAACCAAAATTTCGAACATGAATTCTTACATACATGAAGCTATAAATGGAATAAATACAATCAAACTATTTAACAGGGAAGACAAAAATGAGGAGGAGTTTGATGAAGTTAACAAAGGTTACCTATCTGAATACTTAAAAACTATCTTTTATTATTCTGTATTTTTTCCCGTGGTATCCCTTATCAGTACCCTGGCAGTTGCACTGATAATCTGGTATGGGGGCGGAAAAGTAATTCAAAATTTTCTGACAGTCGGAATCTTGGTCGCATTTATACAATATATAGAGAAATTCTTCCATCCTATAAGCGATTTAGCCGAAAAGTTTGGCATTCTTCAGGAAGCTGTAGCCGCATCTGAGAGAATTTTCGGTTTGCTGGAACAGAAGCCAAAAATAACTTCTGTCAAAAACCCTGTAAAAATTGAAAAAATTAAAGGGGATATAAGATTTGCTAAAGTATGGTTTGCATACGAGGAAGATAATTTCATATTAAAAGATATCTCCTTTGAACTTGAAAGCGGGCAAAGCGTGGCAATTGTTGGAGCAACAGGTTCAGGTAAAACATCAATCATCAATATATTAAACAGATTTTACGATATCCAAAAAGGTAATATTTATCTTGATGATATTGATATAAGGCAGTACGAGCTTACAGACTTGAGAAAACATATAGGAATAGTTATGCAGGACGTGTTTTTATTCTCAGGCACAATCCTGGATAATATAAGGCTTGGCAACAAGGAAATTTCTTTAGAACAGGTCGTAGAAGCTGCAAAATATGTAAACGCGCATAAATTCATTGAAAAGCTTCCTGAAAAATATAATCAGGAAGTCAAGGAAAGAGGACAGCTATTATCAGTTGGGCAGCGGCAGCTGATTGCTTTTGCAAGGGCACTGGTTTTTAATCCTGAGATACTTCTTGTTCTTGATGAGGCCACCTCAAGCATAGATTCTGAAATTGAGGCTTTGATTCAGGATGCACTGTCAAGAATAATGAAGAACAGGACAACAATAATTATTGCCCACAGGCTTTCAACAATAAAACATGCAGACAAGATCATCGTGCTTTCGCATGGACAGATTGTTGAAAGCGGAAGTCATAGAGAACTGTTAAAGCTAAAAGAAGTTTATTATAACCTCTATAAATACCAGTATCAGCTGCACATTTAGCAATATAATTTTTTGCTTCAACTTTTACTGTGATATAATCTTTTTAATGATCTATTAAAATTAGTAAAATAACCATAAATTGATAAGATTACTAATACTACTATTGTTCGTTGATAATAATTTTACAGTTAACACTAAAATTTCTAAACAGAATATTTTAATTAATTTATAATTTTAAAATCCTAAAAAAATGAAATGTCCATATTGCCAGAACATAGATACGAAAGTAATTGAAACAAGAATATCCGATTCAAATGGCAGCATAAGAAGAAGACGAATGTGCGAGAAATGCAGCAACAGGTTTACCACCTTTGAAAGAATAGAAAATACCCCCATTGCTGTTATAAAAAAGGACAACACGCGGCAGCCTTTTGACAGGAATAAAATTCTAAGCGGCTTGATCAGGGCCTGTATTAAAAGAAATATATCAACAGCAATGCTTGAAAAAATTGTTGATGATATAGAATCAGAAATAAGAAATTTTCATTCAAACGAAATAAGCGCAAAAGAAATCGGGGATCTGGTTTTAAAAAAACTACGGGATCTTGACAAGGTTGCCTACATAAGGTTTGCTTCAGTTTACAAACAGTTTGACAGCATCAAGCAGTTTACAAGCGAATTATCAGAATTAAATAAGAAAAAATAAATATGCTATATCAATTTCACCAATAATATTTTCAAGGCTGCTTCTACTCCCTATAGTTTTAAATACCATGGATTTAAGCTCACCTTTAATATGACATAGTTATATTTTTTCTTATAGTTGTCAAAAGACATTCTATAAAAAGAAAAGTAAAAAATATTAAATTGTCATTTTAGAATAATCTTAAAGTTAAATTTGCTAATCTTAGATTATAAAAGTTATAATATTTAAAAAATTAAATAAATTAATATTCAGAATAAATGAACAATCCTATATTAAACTCACCATACTCAGAGCCTTTAAAACATTTTAAGTCTGACGAGAGAGGTATTACAGATGAAATCCTTGAATTCAGAAGACCCAGCAGCTATTACATCCCTGTTCCAAAGGCAAAAACAGCACAGCAACAGCTTGATCTGAATATTTCTGAAGGTGCTTACGGAAGTGAACTTCAGAAAGAAAATGAGTTTATAAATAAGGTCAGAGCTTACGTCAAAGAATGGCGAATGTCAGGTTGGCCGGGATTGACCAGGATATCAAGAGATTTGCTCTCTTACTGGAATGATGAGAGTAGGGAAAATAAACTGTTTTTCTGCCAGATTGAAGCTCTTGAAACATTTATGTATTTAAATGAAGTTGCAGAAAAAACAGGCCAAAACTGGATAATCAATGATATCAAGAAAGCAAATTCGGGTGCCAATCCGGGCTTATTCAGAATTGCATTTAAAATGGCAACCGGAACTGGAAAAACAGTAGTAATGGCTATGATTATTGCCTATCAAACACTAAACAAACTTAGATATCCTCAAGACACAAGATTTACTGATGCTTTTGTCATTATTACACCGGGAATCACCATA
>JAHILC010000033.1 GCA_018897225.1 Actinomycetota bacterium | reverse complement strand
TCACGGATAGATATGGATCTCCTTGCCCCATTCCTTAAATCTTTCATCTGTAATAGGTGCCTGAACAGCATGTATGCTCAAAACCTGCGTGCCGTAGGATTTAATCTTTTTAGCAATTTCTGTCAAATGCCCTCTAACTGGTTTGTATATATCCCAGTAATAGGGCAGAGCTAATTCTACAGGCGCACTCAGATTTGCGTATCTATCTTCAACCTGTTTGATATTATCAAATGATTGTCGAATCCCAAAATGGATCATTGACAGTTGCTCCCCATTTTTTTTATTTTTATTAAATTGCCTTATTATATCACAAATTTCCTCGATAGAAGGCTATCAAAAAATTAGAAATATTCTTTCAAAGAAAGCTAATGCTGAACTCAATTACTTCAACCTTGACTTTCCACAAGATAAAAGACTCCTAAAAACTCCTGATTGTATATTCAATCTGGATGAAGATATCCAGGCTTGTGTGGAGTATGCTACTGAGATAGTAAAATCTGAAGAAGTACATATTGCAGAATGAATTTATTTATTGACCAGTATGTATATGGAGTAACAGTAAAATTTCTTATAAGTCAAGGTCATGATGTAATAAATCAAACCACAAGTGTTTTGCACCCACTTTTTTTATATATGGTAATCTAACGAGTCTTTATTTTCTTAATCTTTCCATAATATCCATAGTAAAAGAAGAAAATTTATTTTTTAACTTTTTTATATCTATATCTATTAACATTTCTACTGGCCAGCGACTTATAGTATCAGGAAAATCTTTTACCTTTTCTAAAGCAGTAGCCATCCAATATAAGTCAAAGCCAGGGTCTTTTTGCTTGGAAAGATCTGCAAGTTCCCAAAAATTTTCTTTTTCCAAAATAAAATAAAGATCTACCGCATCTCTGGGTTCTACCCTTCCAAAAAAAGCTAAAAGTTTATCTACAGTAATATCTTTATAATCATTTATTTTTAGTCCTAAGTCTGAATCTACAGGTTCTTCAAATCGGAATGGCGAATCTAATGCAAGTTGAACTTTGATTATTTCATTTTCTTTTGATATTTCAAATTCCACAAAACTTGAAAATCTGCGAATAACATTTGTAGAGAATTTTCTTTTTTTTAATTCCTCTTCCACTATTCTGGAAAAGGGTAGAATGAGTCCCTTTTGTGCAGTAAAAATATCTAGGTCATAAGATTTTCTGTGGCCAAAATAGAATTCAGCTAATGCTGTTCCTCCTGTAAGATAAAAGTAAGAAGAATCAGGTATGTCTTTAAGACTGTTAAGAACTTTTTTCTGAAGTTTGGATATAATTCCCTTACCTTTTAACATTAAAATAATTCTCCCATAATCTTTTTATATTAGGAGTATGATTTAGCTCATCAAGCATCATTCTTACTTCTTCCCAATCAAGCTGTGCAATATCCTCACTTCTTCCATAGGTTAACACTTGCTTAATGTACCATTTTCTCTGCCAGTTGTCATTTAGGTCAATTTTATTTTTAGACCATACAATATATCTTTTTAGCTGCGTAGGCATTCCTTTTATATTCATGTTGATATTATACCAATGGAATAGGAAATACAAAAATTATTTTAGGATGTTAAATCGTTATATGCCTCAGCAGCTGCCTCTATTCTTACTGAGAAGACAGGTGGAGTTACAACCTCAAGAATGCCTACGAATGAAAAAGTTAAATTCATAAGAACTTGTCTTTGGATCTCCCAAGTATAAATAAGGTATTTGCTTAAAACTTATGCATTCTAAATAAAAAACCAGGGTAATTACTATAACAGAAGTGTCTGTCATGTAAGTTATTATATGTAATTTACAAAATTATGCAATTACATATATATGTAAAATGTAACAGTACAATATGGAAACTTATAAATTGGTTGCGGGTTAATTAATCAATCGGGTTTTGAATCTGAAATGGTTACTGTAAAAGTTTTATAGCCACTCAATGCCAATTTCTTTATTTAGCTGATTGAATTCCTTATCTCCTGTTATTAGAAAACCTTTATAAATACTTGAAGTGGCTGCTGCTATGCAATCTGCATAGGATAATGAATGAAATGCTTTATATCCGGAAGCTTTTTTAATTAAAGAAATATTTGGATAAACTAATTCTATTGGAAGTTTTTGGAAATTATTTTCAAAATCATCGGCTTTTTCGTAACTTTGTTCTCTTAAAATTATATAGTAAACTTCACCCCAATTTATAATATTCATTAAAAGTTTTATCTCATTACTTGTTGCTTTATCAAAAAAATCTATGATCTTTTCAAAACCTTTGTCTTTTTCAAAGTATGTTATCAGACAATAGGAATCAATAATGTAATATTTCATAAATTCTTTTCCTTTTCTTTTTCTGTGATTAAAGCTTTTAAAAGCTTGCCTTTTTGGGAGATGCTGCCGGCAAGTTTTTCATATAATTTTCTATTTAGCGGGGTTAGAATTATCTTCTCATTATCAATTTCAATAATAAATTTTGTTCCTTTGCTAATATTTATTTTTTTACGCAGCCCCGACGGTAATATAACCTGTCCCTTCGATGATAATATCGTAGATAGCATAAATTTCCTCTTATTTTCATCAATTATTAAGTTATAGAAAATATAACATACTTTTTTTATAAATACAATATAAAATTATGACTTACTTTTAAATTATTTCTTACTGTGAAGGTGTAATATAAAATAATGCGTTTATATTTTTTATCTGTTTTTTTTTGTATAATTAATTAAAAGTCTTAAGCAAAAACCTAATTTTTATTTTTAAATTTTTTAGGGTGCATAATAACGGCAGATACTTCAGTAAAAAGATCAAAAAAATCGGGCCTTCCTGCGGGCTCTCTAATACATATTGGTGAAAAAAAGGTTCATAAAACAAGAATAAAAGTAATTGATTATGGAGAAAAAGACTATATTGAGCAGGAAGTCGAAAATGCACAGCAGTGTTTTGCCTTTAAAGATGACAAGACCATCACATGGATAAACATTGATGGTATCAGTAATACAGATACTTTGAAAGAGCTTGGAAGTTGCTTTGGTTTCCACCCGCTGATCCTGGAAGATATTTCCCATAACTTTCATTGCAAGCATCTACGGGATGAATTTCGGGTTTATGCCTGAAATTGCGTGGAAATGGGGTTATCTTGTAGTATGGGTAGTAATAATCATTATTATTATTTTGATGGTGATTT
>JAHILC010000032.1 GCA_018897225.1 Actinomycetota bacterium | reverse complement strand
TTAGAGAATTAGAGAAAATATTACCCATTACTCCGTTAACGGTTAGAGCATATATCCGGAAAGGAAAGATTAAAGGTTCAAAAATTGGTAAAAGTTGGTATGTATCAAAACAGGATTTAGAGGCCTTCCTGGAAGGTGACAAGGTAAAGGGTTAACTTATAGCAAGAAGTGCCGTAGGAGTAAAAATTAGGGGTATTTTGACCTATTCCTGAGAGAGTTATTTAATTTAAAAGGGGGTTTTAAAAAATGAAAGCTAAATTAATTATAGCTTTATTAATTGGGTTGTTAATTGGTAGTTTATTGGGTGGGATTCTGACCCCGGCAATAATGGCCGGCGACTATGATTTTCAGATTTATAAATTGCTTAAAGAGATTCAAAAAGATGTTTCCGATATCGAATGGAACACGTTTCAGATTATGAATAATTAATGAAAGGGGGTGAATTTAAGAAATGCCATATTACAAGTGCGATAAATGCGGGGCAAAATTTGCCGGCTGGGGAGTGGGAAAAGACTTGCGATAAGTGCGGAGGCAATCTGAAAGAAGATTCAAAAGAAGAATTTTATGAAGAAAAAAAGAAAGTGGAGAATGAAATTAAGGATCTAAATTAAAAGTGGAGAGATTTATTAAATAATAAAGGGGGTATTTAAGGAAATGAAAAGGAAATATTTTTCAATAATTTTAGTTTTAATATTAGCTATGTTTTTATCAGGTTGTGGTAGTAGTGGGATAGTAACTCCTGCTAACAATGAGGCAAAAATAAAGAGTGTTATAAACGAATATTTCTTAGCCTTAAATGATCAGAACTGGAGTAAGGCAAAAGGTTATTGTATCTATAATTCGGATATGTATTATGCTATTTGTCAGATGGAAGATTTAGCTAATACCATATATACCTATTGCAATATCGTAACCGTCAATGCTGTAGTAAAGATTTATGATGTATCTATTTATGGGAATCATAGCCAGGCTTATTGTTATTTCACTTATGTAATAACTTATTGCGGTTGGTATGAAAGTGATAGTGGATATATTTATTATGATTTACAGAAAATTGGTAATAGTTGGAAGTTATATTAATGGTAAGAAACGCAGATTAAGGCACTCTACGTTTAAATATTGGCCTATTCTGAGTAAGACTAACTAATAAATGGGACTAAGTAAAAATGAAAAATAAAACAGATTATAATATTAACTTTTCTGAAGCCTGCCAGGTATTAGGGAAAAGCAAAAGGACAGTTAGCCGGTATATTAAAGCCGGGAAGCTGAATCCGGAGAAAATCGAAAGCAAAAGGGGAACTTTAGAGTATAGATTTAACCAGGCTGATTTATTAAAGTTTAAAAAGCCTGGAAGGACAGGACAGACAGAACAGACAAGACCCGAAAACGATATAATTACATTCCTAAAGGATCAAATAAAAGTTAAAGATGAAACGATCAGTCAGTTAATAGAACGAAGCCGGGAAACGAATATATTACTCAAGGGGTTACAGAATCAATTATTATTAACAGACGGTAAAAAAGAAGTTAGAGAGGACAGAAAAGACAGAGCGGTCAAAGCAGACAAGAAAGGACAGGGGATAAATGGCTGGTTAAAACGAATATTTAAAGGGGAATTCTGAGGTATGAAATTAAAGATAAAGGATCTTGAAGAAACAAAAATCTATTATGAAAAAGAATTGAAAGATGTAGATTTAGCCGGGGGGGGAAAGAGATTCATTTTTAAAGGCTTTAAAACTTGTTAAGGGATTTATCGGGGAAGAAGAAGCCGGGGATCAAAAGACTTTCACCGGTCAAGAAGTTTTAAAATCCCATACCGAGAAGTTTAACTATAACAAAGAAAGAGATTAGGAAGAAATACCTTTATCCCGGTATTCTCTTAATCTCTTTTTTTATTAACTATACCCTATGCCTGCTATTTTAGTGCTGAAATACTTCATATAGACGCCTGCAGTATCAAGAATATTCTCGCCTCACCACGCTAATCCTGGTGCATATATGGGGGTATAGCAAATTAGCCCTCTAAAACCCTTATATATCAACACTTACAGCGTGTTTTATGGATTTAAGGGTTACAAAGGCAGGTTACAAAGCGGTAACACAGAGAGCAAATAAACGCTGTAGGATTAAATTAGGGGGTATTTGGGGTAAATAAAGCAATTAGAGATAAATCTCAAAGTATCTCAAAAGAGAGAGAAAAAGATATACTTGATTAACCTAAAAATATGGGTATAATAAATAAAGAAAAATAAAAAGAGAGAGCTAACTTATCACGGAAAACTCTCCCTTTTTAAAAGATATATTACCCGGTCTTTTTTCATTATCTCCTCCAGGTTTTGTTTATTTTACCATATGGGAATAAAAAAGCAAGGGGGATAAAACAAAATATAGTTATAGCAGTAAGTTACTGCTTAAATACCGGTGGGGGTTCATAGGTCAACCCCTTGCCCCTGCCGGTATAAAAAGGGGTTGATAACTACGGATCAAATAAAAGAATATTATGATAACGGTTACAGTTTATTACCATTAAAAAAGAACTCCAAAATACCCTGTATCTATTGGAAACAATACAAAGATAAAAGAGCAAATTTTGATGATGTTTTAGGTTGGTATAAGAAATTTGATAACCCTAACATTGGTATAATAACAGGGGGTATAAGCAGTTTAACGGTTATTGATGTAGATGATACTTCTATACTCCCGGAGTTAATAAAGCAAGTCCCGGAGATAACCGGAACAACGAGGGTAAAAACAAGAAGGGGTTATCATTATTATTTTAGCGGTAATGGGGTTAACTCAACGAATAACCTTTTAAATATGGGGGTTGAATTAAAAAGCGGTGGGTATGTAGTAGCCCCCCCTTCTATTATTGATGATGTTACCTATACCTTTGAGATCCCACTATCGGAAATAATACCCCTGCCTATTTATTTAATTGAAAAAGAAGGATATAAAGCCCCAGATAAAGCCCCAGAAAAAGTAGGATATAAAGCCCCAGATGTAGAATATAAAAATAGAAGGATTTTAGGGTTACCATATCACGGTAAAAAGGTTGACTGTATAAGACAGATATTAAGCAGGGATTTACAGGTAGGGGAGAGAGATAACAGCTTATATATTCTCTATAACTTATTACTCCAGAACGATAACAAAAAGGATTACTCTAAAAAGATAGTAACCGAAAAAAATAGATTACTAACAAAGCCCTTGCCCGGTAAAGAAGTTGAAATAATTTTTAAAAAAGCTTATAATCATAAGTGCAGTAGTATTATTGAGAAGTTACCCTTTATCAAGTGTGATAAATGTAAATTAAAATTTAAAGGGGGAGAACTAAAAATGGGAAATATATTGATTAGAAATTTAAGGAAATTACCAGAATTAAGCAATACGGAAACGAGGGTTGTTTGCCTTTTAGGAACTTACTACGAGGGAGAAAACCCTACTAATTATGAGATAGCTAAAAAAACAGGTATGAATAAAAATACAGTTAGTAATGCAATGGAAAGATTAAAAAAGAAGGGTTTCTTTTAAAATAGGTTAAAAAGTGAACCTATTATTTTTAGTATTTACAATGGTTTCAAGCCCCCAAAGTGCCCCTACTCTATTAGTATTAACTCCCCCTCTTTCCCTCTTATCTTTCTCCGGTCTTTTCTTATAGATATTTAAAGGTATTTGAAGCAGGCAAATTTTAGGGGTATTGGATCTCTTCCAGGAGAGAGAAGATAGGCAAAATAAAAAGAGGGTTTTTAGGTAGTGGGCGAACATATGCTTTTTGTTTAGTTTAAGTGATATTTCTAACCGGTAAATCCGATAGAAGTTACCGATAAATCGGTGAATATCGGTAAGAAATGCCCAATAATAATGGAGAAAATTGGATAACAGGTCCAGCAAATCGGGAAAAATCGGGCGAATAAGTTTGGGCTATATCCCACAATATCCCAGAGGATCTATCCGGATATTTTTAGATCTAACCGATAAATCGGTAGAAATCGGTGTGATAAATCACAGAATATCACAGAATAAATGATAGAAGGTTGTTATAAATAAGAGAAAATAAGAAAATAAGGTTGCTATAAATAGCAAAATATAGCAAATAAATGTCAGCTAAATCAGAGAATATCTGAAAAGTTTTCAGGCAAATCCTGAAATATCAGGAGAATTATAACGCTAAATCGTTGAATATCGTTAAAAGTTTGGGCAAAATCCCACAAAATCCCAAAGGATCACTCCGGATATTAAAAAAACCTAACCTGTAAATAGGTTAAAATAGGTTGAAGGTTACGCGGTAAATCGCGTAATATCGCGTAATATCGCGGTAAACTTTACAAACCTAACAAAAAAACCACTTTCTTAAACCGTACAAATCGTACAAAAAAACCACTTTATTATACTGCATTATACTGCACTAAATCAGGGGTAAATATCTTTTTAATTGTTACAAAAGGTCAACCTTTATATTAGAAAACATTAGTTTTTAGGTTAATAAAAGTTAATATTTCAGCTTAACAAAACTTAACATTTCAAGCGGTAAGAGATAGCCCGGTAATGTTGCAAAAAGTTGACAAAAGTCAACCTTTTAGCCACTTCTTAAAATGCCACAAAACGGTACACTTTTAGCAGGTTTTCAAGTGTTACAAATGAAACAAAAAAGCAGGTCTTTACCAGGTAACGAAAAGGGTATAAATTAGCCCGCGGATAATATTTTTTTAGCTAAAACTACCATAGGCAAAGTGTTAACCGATAAAAAATATTATGTTTGCTTTTACTTCGCATAACTACGAATTATAGGATTTTGCTTCAGCTTTCAATTATTGCCTGGTTGCAAAGTCGTATAATTCTGATGTTATGTGTGTTACTTGCTTTCAATTAAGCTTCAAGTAAAAGGAAAGCTTAAGCGGGCGGTCGTTGTTTCGGAGTGATTATAAGGGGTCAAATGCAGTTATGATCATAGAATACCGGGAGAGAGAAAAAGTTGAAAATAAGGCAATTCGAGGTATTCGAGGAAAAGAGAGAAAAAAAGATGCACCAGGATTGATTTTAAGGGGGGTCAATTAGAGGGGGCTTATGCTTTGCCTATATTATATAAGGGTTTTAGAGAGATAGAGAGAGAAAAAGTAGAGCTTCGGATACACGCTATATATGAGGGTATAGATTAGAAAATAAATATAGAAAAAGGCGGGTAGCTGTAACCCTGATAAACAAAGGGATATTTGAGCAACGTCCCATAATCATCATTAAGTAAAGTAAAGTAATTATGATAGAAAATTTTTCTTGTAAAGCTATATTGATATATAAAATATAATATGCTAAAATGTAAAAAATA
>JAHILC010000031.1 GCA_018897225.1 Actinomycetota bacterium | reverse complement strand
GAACCGTGCATCGACAATGCTGTTCTGAACCTCGATCAATTGTGTTTTCCGGCAGAAGTCTTCTTGCTGCGCCATTTGAAGCAGTGCAACGAAGCGCTCAGTCCGGGTCGAGGTGGGTTTGATATGTTCGATTTCAAAGGATGATTTTGTCTCCTTGGTGTAAAGGTAGCTGAGAGCCCGCTTCAACAATTCTGGAGAATAGCCGGACAACACTTGCCGGCAGCGCTTGGGCAAGTCGGCCGTTTCGAAGTCGCGAAGGGTATCGGTGCGACGAATCAGCGGGCAGAAGCAATTGTCACCCAGCAGGTTGTCGTTGACACGTTGACGTCGAACTTGTCGAACCGTGGTGACCGTATAGTATTCATCCGGTTCGAGCAGATCGATGTAATTGCCCTGCTTCAGGTCATCCAACGGGAGCCTTTTGCATGTCAGGAACTCGTACAGGAACCACAACCGTCTGGCATACTTGCCGGTTGATTTAAACCGGACATATTCAAGAAGATCTTCCTCCGCAATCTTCTGAAACAAGCTGGCAAGAACCGCAAGGTTTGTCCCGTCATACTTGAGTGCGAATTCGAGATGATCACCAAGTGTGTCCCCTGGCCAGTACTTTGACGGGTAGACATCCTCGATTACGCTCCCGTTTGCAACTATCCGGTGGATTCCGCTGGCTGTCACAAGGGACTTGTGCCAGTTAGGGATTACATCGAGTTCGTAATGCTTGATAAGCTTTGCATACCCTGCGAGTCTGTACGTTGATTTATCCTGCTCATTCTCAACCATGTCTTTCTCCGGAAAAACGATTATGATACAAGAATTATTGTTATATTATAACACAAGTCAAGAAAAATAATTACAGACTCGCAGACCAAGCTGCGGATCAAGCACCCTCACCTCAACAAGAAAAATAGTTACAGAGATGGAAAAATATTTACATATCGACTCGTAGCGGGAAATCTCATTACATAATGCACACCGAGGGCTTCCTAATGACTCTCGCACCTTGTGCTAAGCCTTCCACCTATCGACGATGCATAAGTTCATTGACAATAAATACAATTTCTTTGTTAAAAATAGTTTTACTAAAAAGTTTATTTGGTATAATCAAAAATATAGGTAATCAATAAGTTTTGATAAATCCGGTAGCAAGGTGGCAGCTAATCGGAACATCATTAAGGAGTCAAAAGGAAAACATCAAATGGCAAATTTTGAATCTTATGGAAAATGTTATTTTTGTAAAAGAACTTTCAGTAAAAAGGGTATGACAAAAATGAATAATAAAGATTTAATTGAACAAATAGAGAGAGCGCTGAGTTTTGATACATTTATATCCTATAATAATGTATGGGATTTTGTCGATCATTTAGAAAGAGTAAAAGATAACATTGACGCACTTCTTAAAAATGGAAAAGCTGAACAAGCTGTTTCATTATATGAAATATTTCTTTCAGGCTGTTATGAAAAAGCAGAAGAGATAGATGACTCTAGCGGTGAGTTGGGAATATTTTTTGAAGAACTGTTTTGCTCCTGGATTGATGCCAGGCAGAAAGCAAAATATGATTCAAAAGAAACTATAAACCAGGTTTTAAAATGGATGGAAAATGATGAATATGGTTTCTGCTTTAATATTGAAAAATCAATAGTTAAGATATTTTGCAGGAATGAATTAAAAATATTTGAATTAAGCATCAGGTCCTGCTTTGATGATGCATATTGTTTGGAAAGTCCAAAAGAAGATAAACGGATTTCTAATTATTCATATCCAGTCAGAAAGAATGCAGATATTTTAAAAATCATCTACACTGAAAAAAAGGATATTAAATCGTATATAAATCTATGTGAAAAAGTAGGCGTAACCCCAAAAGATTGTGAGGTTATTGCTCTGTTATACAAAGGTATTGATAATTTTCAGGAAGCGCTTATATGGGTTGGGAAAGGACTTGGGTTAAAAGAAAAAGATAATTGGTTAAATGAATCTAGCTATGATTTAGAAAGAATAAAACGAGAATTATCAAGTTTGCTGGGAAATAACGACTATGCTATTGAGAGCGCTTGGGCAGATTTTAAAAAGTATCCATCAGAATATTCTTATGATGAATTAATGAAATATGTAGAAAAAAAAGATATTGATAACTGGCATAATAAGGCAATTGAAGAAGCCAAAATATCACCATTGAAGTCAACCATTGAACTTTTTATCAAAACCAGAGAATTGGATATTCTTGCTGATCGTATACTTTCGGTTAAACACGAAGAACTAGAAAATATTAGTCATTATATAATAGAAAAAGCGGCAAAAGTCTTACTCAATAAAAATTCAATAGCAGCAGCTAAGATTTATCGTGCAATGGGGATGAGGATACTTAACTCAAAAAAGAGCAAATATTATAATATTGCTTTAGAGCATTTCCTAAAGGTGAAAAGCATATATATTGAAAATAATTTTGAGGAGGAGTGGATGTCTATTATCAGGTTTATTCGTGAAAATCATGCCCGTAAATACGGGTTCATTCCAGATTTTGAGAAATTAGTTTCAGGAAAGTATCCTCCACCCCAGGAATCGTTTATACAAAGAGCAAAAAAGAGATGGAATAAGCAAATAAGCTTATTGTAGTGATTTAAAAAACAGAAATGAACCGGTATGTGTTTTAAAGATTTAATTGAAAAGACTATGAGTGTTGGTTTAAATCTTTACCCAGAGCAGAAGCTACACGGACCAGAGTAGAAAGTTTAATATCTTCTGCAGGATTCTCGATTCGTGAAATCACGCTCTTTTTTGTGGATAGCGGATTTGAAAGTTCCTGCTGGGTTAATCCCGCATCACAGAATAATAGATGCTTCCCTCTATAATAATATTTAAATCACGACATCTTTCCCGATATTTTGTCGAGATTCTAATTCTTTACTGAAAGAGATCTAAAGATAATAATATAAAAAAAGCTCGTTTTCGAAGTAAATAGAAAGAAGAAATCATCTCTACCAAGCATTAACTGATTGAACTGATGAAAAATAAAATCAGTAAATTTTGGCCTAAATTTAAAATGTTTAAATATTTTACATTTACATTGACAAAATTATCTACATCACATATATTGCAGCTATAACCTAATAATCTTTATTATATAAAGGTAAGTAATTATGCTTGAGAAATTTATTCAACAACAGCGTGCTAGGCACAATATGACGCAGGAACATCTTGCATCAGAGCTTGGTATGTCTCGCCCTACCTACATTCAAATTGAGCACGGGAAGCGGGAAATTACTGTAAATGAAGCAAAGAAACTTGCGGAGACTTTTAATATGGCGCTTGATGATTTTCTAGCCGGTCGCGAGCCAGAACATAAAGTCACTCTTCCGGGCCAGGTCGCAAAAAAACAAGGTAGTATTAATATCCGTGTTACTGAAAAAAATCTTGAAAAATTTAAACAGGTTATCCTGTATGTTTTAGGGAAGGTCGGCAGTAAGCCAAATGTTGGTGAAACAGTACTTCATAAACTGTTCTACTTTATTGACTTTGATTATTACGAGAAATTTGAAGAAAACTTAATGGGGGCAACGTATATAAAAAATCATCATGGTCCGACATCTATCGAGCTGAGACCCATTATTGAGAACATGCAGAAAAATGGCGAGATTGAAGCAGTAAAAAGTAAGTACTTTAAATATGAGCAGAAAAAATATCTTCCGCTCAAACGCCCGGACCTTGAGGTACTTTCTGCTCGTGAAATCCAACATATTGAAGATGTTTTGGCTCGTCTTTCCGATAAGAATGCAAGAGAGATAGAAAATTATTCTCACGAGGATATTCCCTGGAAGTCAGCCCAGGATGACGAACCGCTTTCTTATGAAAGCGTCTTTTATCGTGATGAGAGATATTCTGTGAGAAACTATGATGATGACCTTTGATGAATTACCGGAATTTCAAAAAGACTGCAAAATCCTTGGGAAGAAATACAAATCATTGACCGATGACTTAAAAGAGTTTCGGAATGTGGTTTCTGTCGTTCCTCTCGGCAATAGTAAACATTTTATTATCATCACTCAAATTAAGGTCTTATATATTGTAAAAGCCCGATTGTTTTGTAGATATTTAAAAGGATCATCTCTCAGAGTGATATATGCGTATTTTGAACAAGAACAAAGAATTGAGTTTATTGAGGTCTATTTCAAAGGAGACAAAGAAAATGAAAATCATGATAGAATTATGGTGTATTTGAGTAGTTATAAGAACTAACCTCGTAAGAATGTTAGATTTTTTGCGTTTATTTGAGGGCAGACTAACCAGAAGACAAATTAAAGGGTTAATTAAGGTTTTAAACCGAAGTTCCCGTAATACTCTTTTAAAAATGGCATAATTAAGCTTAGTGTCTACATATTTTGGTAATTATTGCCAATATTAAGATTAAATTTGAATTATTTCTAAAAAAAATCGGGGAACTTCGGTTTAAAAAAGGAAGGAAGCGAGGTCGTCACAAAATGTGACCAACTGAAAATGATGTCTT
>JAHILC010000030.1 GCA_018897225.1 Actinomycetota bacterium | reverse complement strand
TTTCTTATATCTTTAATGCAGTAATCCGATATGAATTTTAAATAATCAAAATTTTCTTCAAATAAATCTTCCAATTCAATTTTCTTTTTGTTTTCAAAGTCATAATTGTATGAAGAAGTCGTGGTATTTCCGTGTGCCCCTCCAGTATAGTAATAGAATGAAAATAGTATGCTTGCATATTTTATCAAGTTTCCAGACTGGTTCCTGGCCACAATTTTCACTATCCACCTTGAAATAGTCAGGCAGACCTTATGATATTTACTTAATTGTATTTTAGATACAATTTTTGTAAACTAATGACGTTGGATAAAATGTCTAATAAGCAGTTTTAAATATTGTTCCGTAAAAAAATGTTAAATATAAATATCAGGTATGGAAAAAGATAAGCCTTTAAACAACAAAGAATCTGTAAATAAACCTAATCCTATCGTGGATAGGCCTTATTTTGAATTTAATGACTTAAAAAAAGGCCAGGAAGAACATGGTCATTTTGTCATAAGAAACATTGGTGGCCTCTACAGCAGTTTTGAAATGTTTGTGCTTGAAAAAGATCCTTTTGTAAAGATCATAAGCTCTGCTCCGCAGCATGACAATCAACCTGATAAGTTTCCCATGAAAGTATGCTTTGAAGCAAAAGCTGAGGATTGGAGCAGAAGGTATCTAAACACAATCATTATCAGAATTGATAATGAAGATGAAAAAGTTATCGTTGAGCTTGACACCCAGACAAAGCCTGTTAATGATTTTGCGCACATAATTGAACCAGGATATATGAGAAAAATAACCTCTTTAATTAATAAGATTGAGAAAAAATCTTCTGCTGAAATTTCAGTTGTAACTATTGAGTCACTTGAAGGGAAAACCATAGAAAAATATTCTAATGAGCTTTTTAATACCTGGGGCATTGGTAAGGAAGACAAGAACAATGGTATACTTTTTTTGATAGATATAAATGAGAACAAATATAGAATCGAAGTTGGCCTTGGGCTTGAAAAACTGATTTCTCCTGACTTTATAAGCAGTTTGTTTAACCAGTTTGACACCCCATATTTTAAAGTCAAGAAATTCGGATCAGGCATTTATAAAACAATCGGCAGAATTGCGGATAAAATATATAAAAGTTCTAAATAAAGACTCAAATAAAAGAAAATTATTAAGAATATTATTAGTACCGCTAATAGTAGTATTGCTTGCAGTTGTTATACTATCCTCATATTACATTGAGAGTAATTTTTTTCTTGTAGGTAAGGGAATTTACCCAGTTTATCAACTTCTTAATAAAATTGAGACTTCACTCATATCAAGGCAAAAACCTGTCAACGATACAATAGTATACTGCGATTACTATACCTGGTATGATAGCCAGAGATGGAGCAGAGGATATTCCGATACTCCGCTGTTAGGTTTATATGATAGTCTTGATCCCAAAGTCATTGCAGAACATTCCAGGTTGGCAAACGAATATGGCATAGATGTATTTAAAGTTGAATATTTACCCCAGCTGGATGAAAGCATTATAAAAGGCCTACTTGGATCTGACCTTGGAAATACAAAAATCTGTTTGATGTATGATTCACTGCTTAGGTTTGGGGAACTTAATAAATCAAGCAACCTCTATGATTTTAACAATCCGGAAATATCTTCCATGTTTTTAGAAGATATGGATCATATTGCAGATACTTACTTTAATAATGAAAATTACTTCAAAATCGATGGGAGGCCTGTTTTATGGATATATATTGCAAGAGATTATGCCGGACCTTATAAAGAGATAATAAAACAGGCAAGAAAAAATATGCTTGAAAAAGGATACGATGTTTATCTTGTAGGTGATCTTGTGTTCTGGAATTATAGGCTGAGCGGAATTAATGCATTTGATGCAGTCTCGCTTTACACTGCTTACGCAGGCAGGCCGCAAAATACAGCCAAACTTGCTGAGAGATTAAAATTCCTTTATATGGTTTGGAAGCTGGCCTCACAACTGCAGGGCAGGGATTTTATTCCTGCAGGAATTCCAGCTTTTGACGATAGCTGCCTGGCCAGTGAGCGCAAGCCTCTGGCTGCTCTCAGTGGTAATAGCCAGAACTTCCAGTATCAGTTAAAGATAGTATCAAGTTTTCTTGATGCGGTTAACATCGCTCCTGAATTTAACCAGGTTGCAATTGCAACATTCAATGAGCACCAGGAAGGAAGTTCTATCGAGCCGACCGAGGAATGGGGT
>JAHILC010000344.1 GCA_018897225.1 Actinomycetota bacterium | reverse complement strand
TTCCCAACAGTACCGTGCTATTCAAAAATGCGTAATTTCCTTTTATAAACATTCCCGACACAGACTTCTGGGAGTGTTGCCCAGATATATAATCACCAACAACTTCGGGATTATTTTTATCTTTAATATCTATAATCTTAAAGCCACAAATATATATGGCCTCCCGGGGCTTATTATCTTCAGGAGCAATCCAGCTGGTATAGGAAACATATGCATAATCATCCTGTATAATGACTATATTTGCAGAATCGATGCCAGTACACTTGCCCACTACTTTTGGATTGCTCTTATCACTGACATCAATAACATAAAGGATTCCCAGGTCATTGGTCAGGTATGCATAATTTCCAGAAACTTTTACATCTATTGCCTGGCCGGGAACTTTTAGCTGGCTGATGATGTATGCATTTGGCGCTTTCAGAGCCTGCTCGGGCTCAGATACTGTTGTTGTAGTTTCGGCTGTTGTTTCGCTCTCTTCGGTTTCTTCAGAAAGTGTCGCTGCAGTACCATCTGCCATCTGTAGGCTCCAGCAACATGAAACCTGGCTTAAAAGAAATAAAAATGAGATAAGCAGGGATAAAAAAACTGCCAGAAACTTAAAAGAAAGAAAATTTTTTGTTTTCATAAACAAGTCTTAAATGCCTTAATTTAGAGTTTTAATCTGTATCCACAGTAGGGACAAAGATTGAAGTCTTCTTTTATGTCTTTTGCGCAGTCGGGGCACTTTGTCTTATCAATTTTTTTAACCGGGCTCTCCTTATAAATCACGGCTTTATCTTTACCGATATCATTTTCTGAAAGGCTAAAGGTTTTTTGAATTGTATTTAAAATTCGGGTTTCGTCCTCGGTAAAATCACCATCTTCTTTAAAATCTTCATAGACCCTTAAATAAAGCTCTACAATATCCTCTTTTTCAAATTTGTTTAAAATTTCTATTTCTTTATCCATAAGCTCTTTAAAAACAATAATGTTCCCTTCGATTTCTTCAAATCTTTTATCGAGCATATCATCACACTTATTGCAGTAAGGTGAATCTGTTTCCTGTTTAATTTCTTTGCCGCATTCGATACATACTTTTGCCATGTTTCCTCCAAATAAGTTAATAAATAGTTAAGCTATATTACCACAAATCAGGCAATTATTCTAAAATCAAAATCATCGTAGATTTTGCTAAAATTTATCCCACTGACAACCTTAGCTTTGTATTTTTCTTCCAAATTATTCATGGCAATAATCAAATTTTCATTATGTATGCCATTTATTATTGAAAGATAGGCTTCAATAAAGGCAGCAAGATCGTCGGCAGCTTTTACAAGTTCCCCGTCCCTGTTTTGCATATTTTCAAATTCATGTTCTGTAAACATCCGGATCTCGCCATGCCACTGCTCAGGAATAAGTTTGTAAATTTTTTTATCCATTTCGCTTCTCTCGTACTCTTTAATCAGGTCATCAAGCCCTTCCACGGATTTTTTTACAGGGTTGATTATGTCTCTTGTCAGCACTTCGGGCAAATCATGGAAAAGTCCTGTAAAATAATTGTTTACAGCTGCATCCTTGTTCCTGTTTGATTCAAGTGAAAAAAGATAAGAAAAGATTGCAACTATAAGCATGTGACCCAGCACTGAAGTTTTTGGCACCCTGTAAAGGTGGCTCCAGCGAACCTGAAAACGAAGCTGCCCGCATATATCTATAAAAGCAGTCAATTCTTTTGAGCGGGTAAGTTTTTTCATTCCAGCGATATTGTTATATTTTTCCTGCTCTTTTTTAATACTATTTTTGATTTCTTTTACCTGATATCCATGCGGATTAAACTGTTTGATTATGTCAAATTCCCATTTGGTAATATAAAAATGTGCAGCTCCTATTATTTTGCGTTCGCTATTTTCATTAGAGTCCATGATATAATTCTTAAAGCGAGTGCAGAAATCTTGCCCAAGACACTCTATAAATGGGTAAATTCTGTCATAAACCCAGATATTTAATTTTGAATATTTTTCCTTATCCTGTTTGATTTCATAAAAAAGCGGGGGTTTTAAATCCGTCAGCACAATACGCTGCAGAAATTCGAAAAGTCCGGCTTCTATTATGCTAGTCCAGTTTATTTGCCTG
>JAHILC010000343.1 GCA_018897225.1 Actinomycetota bacterium | reverse complement strand
TGAATTAGAAAGAACACTAAAAGAGATTACTAGAAGCTACCTGTTTAAGTATAAATAATGTTAAAATGATAACGAAATGAAAATAATCTCAAAAGAAATTACAATTTCAGAGTCCTGGCATGAAAAAAATAAAAAGCACAAAAAAGTACGTTTTTCAATTATTTCATTATTTATAATTTTATTTTTTCCTTTAGCACAATTTGTATATCCCTCCAGTCTGATTTATTCTGATACTGCTCCTTCCCAGGATCAATTGGAACAGATAAAAAAAGAAAAAGAAGAAAACCGTATAAAAATTGAGGAAGCTCAAAAAGAACAGGAAGCCTACGCAAACCAGGTTAATGAAGTTGAAAAAAAGCTTTTATCTGCTTTGACCGATCTTAAAGAACTCAATGACAGCCTGGCAGAGGCTAAAAGTGAAAGCGATAAGACAACATTGCTTTTTGTATCAAACGAAAGCGAATTACTACAATTAGAACAGGAACTTCAGGCAAAAACCGATATTTTAAACAATAGAATTGCTGAAATCTATAAAAAAGATAACAGAAATATCTTAAATATTTTATTAAAAACCAGTGATTTTATTGAATTTTTTTCCAGATTAAAACTTTTAAGTTTGCTTGTAAAAAAGGATTCAGAAATAATTGAAGAAATTAAGGAGAAAAAATCAGAACTTCTAACGATAAATAAAAACATCATAGATTTGCGGGAAAAACAAAAAACAGAAAAGCAAAAAATTGAAAAACTACTCAATATGTCGGAGCAGAAAAATAAGGAAATTGAGGTCATTTATGATCAGAAGGTAGACTTGTTTTCGCAGGCAAAAGCGAATAAAGATGCTCTGATAGCAATGGAAAATCAGCTTATTTCAAAAGAAACTGAGATTACAAATATTTTGCATAATTATAATTATGGTACCGCACCAACAGGTAGACTCCTGTGGCCGACTAACGGAAGGATATCTTCAAAATTTGGATCCAGGACAAGCAAAACAACGGGAAGAACAAGAGTGCACAACGGAATAGATATTTATGCCCCACTAGGAACACCAGTTATTGCTGCTGATTCAGGACAGATCTTAAAAGCAGAATATGACGGAGGTTACGGTTATTCGATTCTTGTATACCACGGCGGTGGAGTTGCAACACTTTATGCTCATCTTTCCGGTTTTAATGTAAGTGTCGGCCAGTATGTACAGAGAGGACAGATAATAGGTTATGTGGGAAATACAGGCTATACAACCGGATACCATCTGCATTTTGAAGTAAGAATAAACGGAAATCCTCAAAACCCAGTTAATTACCTTTAGTGGAGTTAGTCTATAGGCCGAGTTATAAACTAAAAATGCTTAAAAGATGTGTTTAAGGTTGTAATAAATAAAATATGTAAAATCATTACTTTCTTAATAAAGGAAAATTTAGATCTGTCCCTGTAATTTCATTACCATCACCATCAAGCATCTTAACTTCATTTTGAGACACTATTTTAAAATACTGCTCGACTCTTTTGCCATCAGAAGCAATTAATACCAGTCTTTCCTTTTCATCAATTTTCCAGTTACCAGTTGCTTCATAGGGAGCAGCATCTGTACCAAGATATGTAAACTCAACTACATATGTTGTATCAGATTTTATAGATAACTCTGCCTTAATTCCTTCACAGTCAGCAGAATTATACCTTCATAATTACCGACAACTTTATCTTTGGTGCAGCCTGATAATATTGTAAGTAAAAATATTATTAATAAAATAAAAACAAATGATTTTTTTATTTTGCTAAACATTAACAATCCTTTCAATTATTTAAATAAACCTCTTGATTGTGCTCCATTATACTACTACCCTCTCGCACAATTAATAAAAAAATTATTTTTATGAGACAATATATTGATTATTTCTTGAACTACTTACAAACAGAAAAAGATGCTTTAAAAGTTGCAACCTAACAAATCCTTACCATTTATCAAAAAAATAATGTATTATAAAAGCAATAAAAAAGTTAAAAAGGAATTTTATGTTAAAAGCAAAAGCAATAATTTTACCAATTAAAGGACTTATTTTATCAGGCGATTCTTCCCCTGCAGGACCAATTCCTTTGCTTCCATTTGGTGGGCAAAATGCAACATTTTCTGAAGAAGTTGTAAAATTTTTAAAAAGAATAGAAACAAATAAAAGAATTAGAGCTATTATCTTCCAAATAGATTCCCCTGGGGGAACACCTTATGCCAGCAAAGAAATAGCAGATGCAATAAAAAAGTTAAAAATTGCAACTATTGCACTAATTAGAGAGTATGGCACTTCAGGCGCATACTGGATTGCTTCTTCCTGTAATAAAATAGTTGCAGATCCATTAAGCAGCATAGGTGGTATTGGAACAAGAGCAGACAGGTTGGATTTTTCTGAACTTGCAAAAAAGATAGGTGTAAAAGTTGATACATTTTTTAAAGGTGAATACAAAGGTATGGGCTCACCTTATACTGAACCTTCCGAAAAGGAAAAGAGCTTTATTGAAGAACAGGTTTCTAAATTCAATGAGTATTTTGTAGAAGAAATTAAAAAAACAGGAATATAACTGATGATAAAATTCTTGCAAACGTAACTTCGGGTAGGCCTTATTTAGGTAAAGAAGCACTTGAACTTGGTTTAATTGATTATTTAGGTGATGAAGAGCTTGCTGTTAAAACTGCTTCAAATATTGCAGGGGTTGAGCTAAAGGCAGTGCATTTAAAAATTGGAAAATCAAGAGAATCATTGGCAACACGATTTTTAAAAAGATTTCTTTAAATCTACTTTACTGTTAGTATTTTCTCAATTGGATGTCTTTTCTGAGGTTTTGGACTGTACTCTGGGTCTGCATATCCAACAGTCAGCACTGCAGAAACATTCCATATAAATGGAATATTTAAAATTTTTTTCATTTTTCTTTCATTAAACCAGCCGACCCAGCAAGTTGAAAGGCCAAGTTCTTCTGCCTCTAGAACCATATGTTCCATAGCAATAGATAAATCTATAAGATGGTACTTTACCTTAGATATCATCTCACCAAGATAATGGGTTATTATATTGCTTCTAACAGTGCAGCCAACAATAATAAGCGGAGCTGTTATAGCCCACCTATTAATAATTCCAAGTGCTTCATTGACAACTAGTTTAACAAGGTTTTTGTCAGTTATGACGATGAACCTCCAGGACTGCCTGTTGGAGGCAGATGGCGCAAGTCTTGCAGCTTCAACAATTTTAATAATTTTTTCATATTCTACTGAAGCCTGCTTATATTTTCTTATACTTCTTCTTTTTTTAATTATTTCTAATACACTATTCAATTTCTTTTACGCTGAACCTACCAGGCATAAGCTTTGGGTGCTTCTCCGCCTGGACCAGGCCATATTTCATCCAATTTTTTTAAACTATCTTCAGAAAGGTTTATATCCAAGCTTCTTATACCGTCTATGAGTTGTTCAATTGTTCTTGGGCCAATAATGGGACTTGTTACAACAGGATTATTCAATAGCCATGCCAAAGCTAGATTAGCAGGTTTTTCTCCTATCTCCTCACAAAATGATTCAAATGATTTCAACTGGTTATAATACTTCTCAATTAACGTCTTAATCCTTTCATTAGATGACCTTTGTTTATCCTCTTTTTGTAATACTCCTCCTAGCAGTCCTTCTTTTAAAGGACTCCATGGTATTATTCCAATCCCATATGCTCTGCATACTGATATTACTTCCAACTCTATCATTCTGTCACATAAATTATATAGACTTTGTTCGGAAACAAGCCCCATAAAATGTCTGATTGAAGCACCACATTGTGCCTGAGCAATATTCCATGCAGCAAAATTACTACTGCCAACATAAATAATTTTTCCTTCCCTTACCAATTGTTCCATAGCCTGCCATATTTCCTCCCATGGTGTTTCATTATCTACGTGGTGCATCTGATAAAGATCTATATGGTCTGTTTTAAGACGTATTAAACTGTCATTACAAGATTTCCTTATATTATAAGCTGACAAACCCTTATCATTTGGACCTTCACCCATTTTTCCATACACCTTAGTAGCCAATACTATTTTTTCTCTGCGATTGTTACCCTTTGAAAGCCACCTCCCAATTATGCTTTCAGTTTCTCCAATTCCTATACCTTTCATATTTATTTGCCCATAAACATTTGCGGTATCAAAAAAGTTTATGCCCAGTTCCAGGGCTTTATCCATAATTTCATAACTATCTTTTTCGCTTGTATAGGATCCGAAATTCATCGTACCTAAGCATAGCTTGCTGACTTTTAACCCTGTTCTTCCTGTCATTTCCCACCCACTATGTACCATTTTTAGATAATTTTTCTCACCCGCTATGTACCATTTATGGCTAATTTTTCTCAGGGCCATTGTACCACTTTAAAGGTATTTTTCTCAGGGCCATTGTACCACCCCGGATAAACAGAGCTATATAATGCTTCCAATATAATAAAATATAGGAGGCAGAACATGGTATACCGGGAGGTAACAATGATTGAAATTAAAGAAATACTACTAAGGGTGGCAAATGGCTATGGGGTTAGAGCCATCTCTAAATCTCTGGGGATACACAGAAAGACCATAAC
>JAHILC010000342.1 GCA_018897225.1 Actinomycetota bacterium | reverse complement strand
TCACCTAAAGGTTTATTCGACCTATCAGCCTGGCAGCGCTTTCAAGCCTGGTAATACCTTATTTTGTAATCACTATATAAACCTAAGGTATTATAGAGCCAAGCACTACTCCACCTGTTTTAAGCCGAAGCCATGACGCTCCATGTCTTTTTAAGACTTCGCCTTTAGGTATATCTTTCTCCTAAAGTTCCTGAAAAACTTATGGACGCCTTTATCATCTGAGTCCCTGCCTTTCATTGGTTAAAAGATTTTCCTTAACAATAGGGCCCCTTTGCTCCTCAGACGTTACTCTGATTCATTGCTACTGCAAGCCCATCCGCCACCCTCTTATCATAAACTTAACTTCCCAGCGGATACTGGTTATAGGGTTTACCTTCTGTAAGCAATTTCTTGCCGGGACAAGTAGGGCTTCTTTAAGTTGCTTGGTATGTCCTTGCTACCATGCTGTCGCTATCACCCCGCTGGAATAGTACAAACGTGTCTCATCCAGTTTTCGTTTGCCTATGCTGCCTTCGTCTCCAAATTGCAGACTTTAGCTTCCAGAGTTTTTTTAATTTCTTAGGCCACCTATGCGTTTACTTTCGCCTGCGGCCTGGTAGCTTGCTCATCACCCTTTAAGGTGACTTTGCGGGTAGGCTTTAAGAGATTTGGTTACAAAGAAGATGTCCACAACAAAAAGTGCAGTTTCCCGGTTAGATAAACACTCAGAAAATGTACGATTATTAACCATAGAAAAAGTGGCTAAAATCTTTGATAATAAAGTAGTGATTAATTTTCAGTAAGCAGTGGGAATGATTGCATAACAGTAATTATTTTCAAATATAGGAATACTTAATATGCTCCGCAGCACTTTTTATATTTCTTGCCACTCCCGCAGGGACAGAGATCATTGCAGCCGACTTTGGGCATGATCTTTATACCGGTTTGTTCCATTAACCAATCAATGGCACCGGGTACTTTCCTCCAGGATTTTTCATATCTCCAGGCATAACAATAACCTTGGTTGATTCAAAGGATGAAATAGGACAAAGCGCCCATGCTTTTAATTGCCTTGTGGATGCACTGGCAGCTTCAATTTCTGCTGAAAAAACGGTTCAGAATTATACCAAAATGCTAACGAGTAAGCTCGAGTTGAAATCGCTTACAGATAAAGCATTATATAAAATAATGGAAGCAACAGGTTCGGATGCGGGAGCGATATTTATTGAAAGAGACGGAAAACTGGTTTCTGTTGAAACTTCAGGTATAAAAAATCCTGAAAAACTGACCAACCATTCCATTGTGATGGAAGTACTAAAAAATGAAACAAGAAAGATTACTGAGATACCCGAAGATATAGTTATTGACGGATTGCTTGTCAATTTCAGGCCTAAAGAAATAATTATAGAACCACTTATGTTTAATGATATTCCAATAGGAGTAATAATTTTAGCATCTTTGTCTAAATATAATGATGAGAATATTAACAGGATAGCAATGTTTTCACAAAGTCTATCTCTTGCACTACATAATGCAACTATTCATGAACAAATGCAGACTCTTGCAGCAATAGATCCTTTAACAGGATTGTTAAACAGGCGTTATGGTATGATACGCTTAAGAGAAGAGTACTCAAGAGTTATACGTTCCGAAGGTCCTCTGGGAGTTGCCATGCTTGATATAGATCATTTTAAGAAAATAAACGATACTTATGGTCATCTTGCAGGCGACAGAGTGCTAGTTCATATTTCCCGGCTTACAAAAAACCTTTTACGGGAAGGCGATATATTAATGCGTTACGGAGGGGAAGAATTTTGCATTATTCTGCCGGGAGCGTCTGCAGAGGATTCATTTATAATGGCCGAAAGAATCCGGTATGCTGTTCAGGAAAGCGAAGTTACTTATGCCGGATATAATATAAAAGTTACTCTAAGCTCGGGTATTGCATCATATCCCGAATTTAACATTAAAGCATGAACAGGAACTGCTGGGAGCTGCAGATGAAGCCCTGTATATTTCCAAAGAATCGGGAAGGAACAAGAGTACGATAAAATAAATCTTTATAAATAAAAAGTGCGATTTATGTTACTTTTACCTTTACTGCCTAGAAGGTATTTGTGATTGTCGAATAATGGATTTCAGTGTTCCGACTTTAATTTCTTTGTGATTTCACAGACTTCTTGTCCTGATAAAATCCGCTGTTTACCCAACATAAACCTGTAGTCGTGTGATAAAGATTTCATTATGAAGTCTTTCGTTTATCTCTTGTGGTGAGGCATACTCAAAGAATAATTCCAAAGCTTCGATAAGATTTGTTCTCGGGCTTGCTATAATAGCTGTTTTTTTATTAAGAAAGAAAAGCTCTGGACATGCAGCAAGAAATACCTTCGATAATAATAACACCGCAGTTTCTCGAAATAAAACTTCTTTGGACTTCGGAAAAAGCTGAAGATATTAAGGCTTTTGCTGATTTTGGTATTGCACTCATAAAAAATATTTAAAAGCTGTAAAAGATATTTGCTTTCAAAACAGTTGTAGATAGCATATTAAAGCTTCTAAATGACCTATAATAATAAGAAAGGTTTTCCAGGATGAAATTAAATAAATTAACTCCTGAGGAGGAAAGGGTACTAATAAAAAAAGGAACTGAACCACCTTTTACCGGAAAGTATGAAAATTTTTTTGGAGACGGTACCTATGTATGCAGGCAATGCGGAAATCCATTATACAAATCAGATAGCAAGTTTCATTCAGGGTGCGGATGGCCAAGCTTTGATGAAGAGATATCAGGTTCAGCGAAAAGGCAGGCTGACAAGGATGGCAGAAGAACTGAAATGGTGTGTTCTGAATGTGGAGGGCACCTTGGGCATGTTTTTGAAGGTGAGGGATTCGCACCAAAAAATTCCAGGCATTGCATTAATTCTGTTTCAATTGATTTTGTTCCGGAACAGAAAAAATAGTATTTAGCATTTCTCCGTTAAGAAAAACTCAGAATCTTAATGAGTACTTGAAAGATCTCCATCCTGGTGATGGTAAAATCGCTGAAATCTCAGGCGCTAAAGTCGCACTGTACAAACATATCGATGGAGACGGATATTTTCTAAACCCACTATGCCCGCATATGGGATGTCTTTTAAGGTTTAACGGCGCCGAGAAGTCATGGGACTGCCCATGCCATGTGTCACGTTTCAGCTTTGACGGCAAAGTGTTAAACAGTCCGGCTTTTGAGGATATGGTAGCAGAGCGTCTTGAAAAGGTGTCTTGAAAATAACTGATGCTACCAATAAGTAAATATAGCAAATAGCAGAACTGCAAGATAAGTTTTTTTTTACTTAAATTAATATACAAAGGAAAGGTGAAATGAAAAAGATTAAATTATATTCGATCATTTCCGCGTTAATAGCAACAATGTTTTTTGGAACAGCTGCCCTGTGTAACATGCGCGGGATTACTCTTGATACAAGTGCCACTGCATCTGCTTCCGCAGAAAGCAAGATAAACGAGACGGTTGCCGAGACTGAAACATCTTCCGTAGAAAAGACTGCTGCAGAAATTACTTTAGAAGACAATGGCGATATCGAATTGGTTAACATTTCAAACCTGGTGGCCGTTTTCGCAATAGCAAACGAGCCAGGAGACCAATTGATCAGTTTTTATAGCGATGAAGATATAACAGATTTTGAAGAATTCAATGGGGCTATTGGAGAAAACGGGCAGTTTTACACTATTGAATATGTAAATAAACAGGACAGAAACGATAGGATAGTGGCAGAGTGGTTTCTGATAACTTTGATAACATGGAAGGCTATGTGTATAGTGTCCTCGGAGAAAATCTGATTGCAAACAATACATATTACCTTTGTAATTAAGAGGTTATTAATAAAGATAACCTCTTAACCACAGTTAGTGCTGGAACTGTAGTTCTTGACGCAGAAACCAAAACGCAAATCGAAGGCATCAAAGGACGCGGTGTGCAGGAAGGCTGGATTATCGGTAAATATAGTAACGGCACCCAGGTGTTGATTGTTGTATTTGAACCGGAAGGTAACAATCTGTTGATGAGTATCGGGCTAAAAACGGCTGATGGCGTAAAATTTAAGGATTATCCTGTAATCAGTGATGGACAAAGTGCCTGGCGTGTAGACGATGGCGGTAAAATTGACCCTGAGCTATTCTCGATATTATTTGCAACACCAACAAATGAAGGGTTATCGCTTGTTGTAAGCTGGGCAGGGGCAGAAGGAGAAAATACCCTTTTATTGCTTGAAAAAGCTGACGCTTTGAACCTATTGCCATTGGAAGTCTCCAGATATTGGTCAGCGGGATAAGTGGGCTCATAGTAGCAGCCAATAATTTATAGAACCAATAATTTTATTTATTCACTTTTATGTATGATTTTTTAATTTATTTTTTGGGAATAGTACTATATTATTTCCAGTCATAGTTGCAGATTTTACCAATATTCCTTCAAATCCTAATTCATAAGCAATTCTGGCTAAACTATTTGGTAATCTAATTTCATCTGATCTATATATGCTTCCTGCTAAAAGTTCATCTTCGGTTATTTCCAGCATTTTTAAATTTTCTCCAGAAGTTAAATCAAGTATTAGGGAAAAATTTATTTCTAATTCAAATATATTAAATATATTTTCAATTATTATTTCATCTTCAACTTTTCTTTTTGCAATTCGAGAGTTATCACATTACTACAGCAGAATAGAAGACGATTCAGAATTACTAATAGCCTTTGAACAATGGAAACTATTCCTCAGCATCGCTTACGGTTCCTTCAAAGCAACAACCGATGTATTTCTGATTCACACCTATCTAAGCGTCTTCTCAAAAATTCTTGCTTATGCTGTTATTACCAAACATCAGTTTATTACTGATGATGAAATGAAGGATATTCTAAGCGGAGAAATATTCAACAAACTCAACGTCAATAATTTTATTGAGAGCGACTTTTACCACTGGATTGCAAAAGACCGGC
>JAHILC010000341.1 GCA_018897225.1 Actinomycetota bacterium | reverse complement strand
GCGGCCTCCAATTGTAACAGTTATGGGTCATGTTGACCATGGCAAAACAACACTGCTGGACGCGATAAGACAGTCCAATGTTGTTTCAGGTGAAGCTGGAGGGATAACACAAAAAATAGGCGCTTATCAAACATTTTATAATGAAAGAAAGATCACTTTTATTGATACTCCTGGTCATGAAGCATTCACCAGCATGCGTGCAAGAGGCGCCAGGGTTACAGATATTGCAGTTATAGTTATTGCAGCCGATGATGGGGTAATGCCACAAACAGTTGAAGCGATAGACCATGCCAAAGCAGCAGGAGTACCAATAATAGTTGCAGTTAATAAAATAGATCTACCCAGTTCTAACCCTGATAAGATAAAAAAGGGACTTACAGAATATAATCTGGTACCTGAAGAATGGGGTGGGGATACAATATTTGTTAATCTTTCAGCAAAAAATAAGGTTAACATCAATGAGCTATTGGAAATGATTTTACTTGTAGCTGATTTGCATGAATTTAAAGGTAATCCTAGCGCTGAAGGAAATGGGATAATAATAGAATCCAAGCTCGATAAGGGTTTTGGACCTGTTGGCACTGTTTTAATAAGAAGAGGAACCATAAGTGTTGGTGACTTTTTTGTTACCGGAAATTCCTATGGAAAAATAAGATCGATTCATGATGAATATAGAAATCTTATTGACAAGGGTGAACTGTCACAGCCTGTTGAAATATCAGGATTTTCTTCAGTTCCTCAAGCGGGAGACAAATTTTTTATAGTCAAAAGTGAAAAGGTTGCCAAGGATATGGTTGGTAAGAGAGAATACCAGAAAAAATTAGCAAGAATATCTGAAGCAAGAAAGCACATCACGCTTGAAGACCTTGCAGAAATTCCAAAGGAAAATGAAATTAAGAAATTAAAAGTAATACTTAAATCTGAATCAAATGGTTCACTGGACGCAGTAGAAAAGTCACTCAAAGATGCGGAAGAAGAAAATATAAAAATTGAAATCATACACAAAGGTGTTGGCGCTATTACCGATAGCGACATACTTCTTGCATCAGCTTCTGATGCAATAATTATAGGATTTGGAGTTGTTGCAACGTCAAAGGCAAGAATTCTGGCAAAAGTAGAAGGTGTCGACATAAGGACTTATGAAATAATCTATAAGCTAATTGATGAAATAAAGCTTGCATTTAAAGGAATGCTTGAACCAAAGTTCGAAGATCATTTAAAAGGCACTGTTGAAATCAGAGAAATGTTCAAAATACCGAAAGTAGGAAATATCGCAGGTTGTTACATTACTGATGGTGAAGTAGAAAGAGGCAATTTGGTTCGTGTTATAAGGGATGGAAGCGTAATCTATAACAGTAAAATTGCTTCACTTCACAGGTTTAAAGAAGATGTAAAAAAAGTGGCTACAGGATATGAATGTGGTATAAGAGTGGAAAATTATCAGGATTTGAATAAAGGTGATACCCTTGAAGTTTACGAAAAAAGGGAAGTGTAGCGCTTAAATTATAGTGCAATTTATTTAGAGATGAATAGAGCAAGAAAACTTGAGACTGATTTACAAAGAGAGATCAGTTTTATAATAAATTCAAAATTAAAAGACCCAAGGATAGGATTCGTTACCGTAACAGATGTAAAGCTTTCCCCTGATTATCATTACCTTGATATATTTGTCAGCATAATGGGTGAAGAAAGAGTTAAAAACGATTCCTTGAAAGGGTTAAATCAGTGTGAAGGTTTTATAAAAAAGAATCTGAAAGAAAGATTCAGGCTCAGGACAATACCTGATATAAAGTTTATATATGATAAATCGATTGAGCAGGGGTTGAAGATTACGTCAATACTTGAAAATTTAAAGAAGGTACAATAATAGTAGATTTATTTAAAAAAGTTTTCGAAATAGTAGAAGAAAACGAAAAATTCTTAATACTTACTCATGATTTCCCTGATGGTGACGGTTTGGGTTCACAGGTAGCATTTTTTGAGCTTTTAATAAATCTCCATAAAAAAGTTTCAATGATTTGCGCCAGCGATATTCCTTATCAGTATAAATTTCTTCCAAATGTTAACAAAATAAAAAATGGATTTGATAAGTTAGAGCTGGACTGCATCAGCAAGGACTGCGTGTGCATATGCCTGGACTGTGCAGATGAAGGGAGGCTCAATCTTGATATTTTGAAGTTAAAAGAGAAAGTTTTTAAAATAATAAACATTGATCATCATCTTGGAAATACTGATTTTGGAGATATAAATGTTGTTGATTCGGCTAAATCTGCAACTGCTGAAATACTATACGAATTTATAAATCAAAATTTTAAAGATTATATGAATTACAATATTGCAGTTGGAATTTATACGGGTATTTTAACGGACACAGGAAAATTTCAATATGCGAATACTACCAGTAGTGTTCATAAGATTGTCAGCAACCTTCTTGAGTTTGGTGTCAATCCATCGGAAGCATTCAGCTGTATTTATGAAAATGAGCCGTATGGCAGGTTTAAACTTATCGAGCTTGTAATAAGCAGGATAAAACTGATCAAATCTAAAAAACTTATTTATTCATACCTTCTCCAGAAGGATTTAGAGGAATTAAATTTACCTTTTTCTGCTCACGATGGTGTAATAGAACTGTTAAGAAGTGCCGCAGATGCCAAGATTGCTGTACTTTTCAAACAAATGACGAGGGGTAATTTTAAAGTTAGCCTGCGTTCTACAGAAAGCTGCTATAATGTAGCAGAAATTGCCGCCAAATTCGGAGGTGGAGGACACAGGATGGCTTCAGCTTATGCTCAAAAAGGCAGCTTGGAAGAAGTAATAGCAAATCTTGTAAATGCAGTTAATACTGGAAGTATCAGCTAAGGGAAACTAGTTTAAGATGGCAAATCTAAATAAATCTAAAATATTTGAAAATTTTAATGGCATAATTCTTGTCAATAAAAAGAGTGGCATCACATCTTTTGGGGTCATAAAAAAAATGCGCTGGATTTTTTTTTAAATAAAATTGGTCATGCAGGAACACTGGACCCAAATGCTGAGGGGCTTTTAATAGTTCTAATCAATAAAGCAACCAAGCTAAGCAATCATTTTTTATCTCTTGATAAGGATTATGTTGCAAAGTTCAAGCTCGGAATTGAAACAGAAACATGGGATACTGAAGGAAAGGTAATCAGGGAAGCAAGTTTGCAGGGAATTAATGAGGAGGCGCTTCTAAAAGCTATTAAGTCTCTTGAAGGTGATTTTAATCAGATTCCTCCAATTTTTTCTGCAAAAAAAATAAAAGGCAAACCAGCATATGCTTATGCAAGGGAAAAAAAGGAAATTACGCTTGAAGCTAAGGTTGTTAAAATCTATAATATTGATTTTATATCATTTGATGGTGAAAATGCTGTAATAAAGATAAATTGCGGCTCTGGAACATACGTAAGGTCAGTTGTAAATATCATTGGAAAAATACTTGGGTGCGGAGCTACGCTCACAGCGCTACTCCGAACCAGAATAGGATCTTATGATATTTCGGAAAGTGTGACTCTTGATGAGCTTGAAAGGAATGTTTATGATGAAAATTTCTTCAAGCTTTATGGAAAAAGTATTAAATCAATGGATGGTTTTTTAGGTAAAATTTGAAGGTTTTAAAATTTGGGTAAATTAATTAAGCTCGAAAAATTAAAAAGTGGATTTTTAAAAGATGTCGTGGTGGTAATTGGCTTTTTTGATGGCGTTCATATCGGGCATAAAAAAATTATCCGTTTATGTGTGGAAAAAGCCAAAAAAATCAAAGGGACTAGTGTGGTTTTTACTTTTGACAAGCCGCCGCTTAATATTTTAAAGAGAGGTATGCATAAAAAATTAATTACTTCTTATGCAGGTAAAATAAAGCTCATAAAGGAATTAGGTGTCGATTTCATAGTTGCGGCAAAATTTGATTCAACTTTTTCAAAAATTGAACCTGAGCAGTTTTGCAGGGAAATACTTATTGATAAGTTAAATATAAAAGATTTGTTTATTGGAGAAGATTTTAAGTTTGGCAATAGTGCAAGCGGAGATACAAATTTCTTAAGAAACTTTTTTAGATCCCGTGATGTTAATGTGAATATCATTCCTATCTTAAGGATCGAAGGCATTCCAGTAACCAGTACTACCATAAGAAAGTTTTATAACAAGGGCCGTGTTGAAAAAATTATAACTTTTTTAGGAAGACTTCCTTCAATTACGGGAATAGTTTTACATGGAGACGGGAGAGGAAAAGCGCTGGGATTTCCAACAGCAAATATTGATGTTTTTGAAGAATTTGTTACACCAAATGATGGAGTATATTTAGGATATGTAAATATTTTAGATAAAAAATTCAAGAATGTTCAGCTTCCTTCAGTAATGAATATTGGTTCAAATCCAACATTTAAAGGAAAAAGGAAATGGATTGAAAGCCATATAATTAATTTTAATGAAGAAATATATGGATGTAATATAAAAGTATCTTTCTTAAAAAAGCTTAGAGATGAAATATCATTTCAAAACAAAGAAGAGCTTGTCAATCAGATAAAAAAGGATAAGGTTTTTGCAAAAAATTACGATTTCAATAATATTGTAACTTAATTGTAATTGTATGGCAGTTATGGTAAATTATCTAAGGTACAAATTAAATGAACTGGGGGTGACAGGTAGAGTTGACTTTGCTGAAAGAAGATAAACAAAATATAATTGAAAAATTTAAAATTCATGAAAGTGATACTGGTTCAGCAGCAGTGCAGATAGCATTGATTACTACAAGAATTAACATACTGAACGAGCATCTGAAAAGCAATAGTAAAGATCATCATTCCCGAAGAGGTCTTGTTATGTTGGTTGGTAAAAGAAAAAGACTTCTTGAGTATATAAAGAAAAATGATTTAAATGGCTACAAGAAGTTAATAAAAGAATTAGGACTCAGGAAATAATTTCGGGTTATTTTATGAGTAGGTAAACCGGGGAGGTTGTTATAATAATTGTCTAATAATAATGTTAATAAAGAAATCGCTCACGATTTTAAGTTCGGAGAGCAAGAGGTTAGGTTTTCAACTGGAAAACTGGCAAAGCAGGCAAATGGTTCAGTGCTTATTGAATGTGGAGGAAATGGAATTCTTATTACCTCTACCATGGGTGAAAGTTTTAAGGAGGAT
>JAHILC010000340.1 GCA_018897225.1 Actinomycetota bacterium | reverse complement strand
GGGTAATAAAATCTCCACTTTACAAGGTAGTTTTTGATGTTGTTCAAATTGTATTATTCTTCCTATAACCAAATTAAGCACCTCGCTTGTAGCACAATAATCTACATATAATAGACTGTTTGTAACAAATATATCAATATTATTTAGGAAAATAATTTGATGTAAAATTAAAAAGCAACTAATTGACACACTATATAATTAATGATAAGTTTTCTAATTGATAATGAGCACTTCAAGTGAAAACATTATTTTAAATAAAATCAGGTGAATTTTTTGATGGACAGGCCCTTAAAATATATTTATTTTGACCATGCTGCAACTACTCCGGTACTTCCTGAGGTAATGGATGCTATTAATAAATGCTTTACAGAATTTTATGGTAATGCTTCTGAGCCTCATCTTCCGGGAAGGCAGGCAAAAGAAATGCTTGAAAATTCGAGAGAGTTAATTGCTGGAGCTTTAGGGGCAAACCCTTCTGAAATTACTTTCACCAGTGGTGGAACTGAAAGTGATAATCTTGCATTATTTGGCGCTGCTGAGGCATACAAGAAACAGGGAAATCATATAATTACATCAGAAATAGAGCATCCTGCAGTTTCAATGCCTTTAAAAGCGCTTGCCAGGCGAGGTTTTAAAATTTCTTTTGTGCCTGTTGACAGGTTTGGGATGGTTGACCCTTGCGATATTGAAAAAGCTATAAATAAAAATACCATACTTGTTTCAATAATGCATGCAAACAATATCGTGGGTACAATTGAGCCAATTGAGGAAATTGGAAAAATATTAAAAGAAAAAAATATAATTTTCCATACAGATGCTGTCCAAACTTTCTGTAGCGCAAAAACTCTTGTTGATGAGTTAGGAATTGACTTGCTGTCAATATCTGGCCACAAAATTTATGGTCCCAAGGGTGTTGGAGCATTATATATAAGAAAGGGCACCAAAATTATGCCACATATTTTTGGCGGTGGCCAGGAAAAGGGTAGGAGATCTGGAACCGAGAATATACCGGGAATTGCAGGACTGGCTAAAGCTGCAGAGCTAGGCCAGAGAAACATGGATGCAAAAATTAAAAAGCTTACCGGTATGAGAGATTATCTTAAAAATAAATTACTAGACAGTGTTGAAGAGGTAAGGTTTAACGGCCACCCTGAAAAAAGGCTTCCCGGTAATTGTAATTTTTCTTTTAAATATATAGAGGGAGAGTCAATAGTTCTGAAACTAGATATTGGCGGAATTGCTGTCTCTAGTGGCTCTGCTTGCTCTTCTTCATCTATGAAACCGTCACATGCTTTGGTGGCGATGGGATTGTCTAACGAAGAAGCATTCGGCTCTTTAAGAGTCACCCTTGGTTTTGAAAACACCATGGAGGAAATTGATTACTTCCTTGAAGTAACTAAAAAAACTATAAAAGATCTAAGAAAAATATCACCGCTATATAAAAAGTAAAGATAGAGGAGGTAGCTATGGCAGCAATTACAAAAGATGATGTATTGAATGCTTTATCAGAAGTATATGATCCTGAAATCCCAATAAATATTGTTGATATGGGGTTAATATATAAAGTAGATGTTGACGGGCAAAACAATGTTGACGTTGACATGACTATGACGACCAGGGGATGCCCCATGCACTCATTTATGGTAACACAGGCTCAAAAAAGAATTGAGAAAATGGATGGAATCGGAAAAGTAAATGTGAATCTTGTCTGGAACCCTCCATGGTCACCTGAAATGATTTCCCAAAAAATCAGAGAACAAATGCAACAAAATCCTTAAATAGTAAAAAAGTATCGCAAGTATTTTAAGCTTAAACTGAAAGGAACCTAAAATAGAGAACTTAAGACTTTACGCGGCCCAAATAAATCCAATCGTAGGCGATTTTAAAGGCAACTTCGATAAAATTGCCTCGCACATAGAGCAGGCCAAAAATCAGGGTGTTGATATCCTGGCATTTCCGGAGCTGGCGATTACCGGTTATCCCCCGGAAGACCTTGTACTCAAACCAGCTTTTATTGAAGAGAACCTTAAGTACCTTGATAAGATAAAAAAATTATCAGACAACATTGTTATAATAATTGGATTTGTAAATAAAGACTTTGAAATCTACAATTCCGCGGCAATTTGTTCAAGTAAAAAAATAATATCAATTTATAACAAGCAATTCCTTCCGAATTATTCTGTTTTTGATGAAGAGAGATATTTCCAAAAAGGTTTGGAAACCTTAATTTTCGAGTTAAGAGGTATGTCTTTTGGCGTTAATATTTGTGAAGACATTTATTATTCATCGGGTCCCACCAAATCACAGGCTATACTTGGAGGCGCAAATCTTATTATAAATATTTCTGCCTCCCCATATCATGTTGGAAAAGTTAAGGAAAGAGAAAAAATTCTTTTTACAAGAGCTGTAGATAATCGGGTAAACATAATGTATGTTAACCTGGTAGGAGGGCAGGACGAGCTCGTTTTCGATGGTAACAGCATGATAGTCAATGAAAAAGGAAAAATCCTGGCAAGAGCAAAATCTTTCGAGGAAGATTATTTCATCTTTGATCTCGATAGTGAAAAAGTCAATTCCACAAGACTGCAAGACGCTAAGTTTAAAAATCAGAGAGATAGCATGAAAGATGAAACTGCCCCTTTAAAAGTTATAAAAATCAATGATTTTGCAAAAAACAGTAACAAAACCAAAAACAATAGCCTTGCGGGTATTACACGCTATGATATAACCTTCGACCGGTATAAAGAAATCATATCCTGCCAAGAAGAGGAAATATTTAAAGCTTTGGCGCTGGGCACAAAAGATTACATAAGTAAAAATGGTTTCAGCAAGGTTGTGTTAGGATTAAGTGGCGGAATTGATTCAGCGCTTACTGCAGTGGTAGCAGTATTTGCGATAGGAAAGCATAATGTTACAGGGGTACTGATGCCGTCGGAATATTCATCAAAGGGAAGTATTGGCGATTCCCTTCTGCTGGCTTCAAATATTGGAATCGATACTTTAATTGTGCCAATATCAGATGTCTATAAAAGTTATCTGGATAACCTGGGTCCAATATTTAAGACTGACAAAATAAATATAACCAAAGAAAACCTGCAGGCTAGAATAAGGGGCAATATATTGATGGGGCTTTCTAATGAAAATGGCTGGCTGGTTTTATCTACAGGAAACAAAAGCGAAATAAGTGTTGGCTACTGTACTCTTTATGGTGATATGGTAGGAGGGTTCTCGCCCATTAAAGATATTTATAAAACTCTTGTTTACAGGATTTGTAATTTCGTAAATAGAAAATACTCAAATATTATCCCTGAAACAATAATTAACAAAGTTCCATCTGCAGAATTAAAACCTGACCAAAAAGATGAAGATAAGCTGCCTCCATATGATAAGCTTGATGAAATCCTAAAATCATATATTGAAGAAGAAAAAGATTACCATGATATTGTAAAGTGCGGCTTTGATGAAAAAATGGCAAGAGATGTAATCAATATGGTAGATTTCAATGAATATAAAAGAAGACAGGGAGCTCCAGGAATTAAAATCACCCAGAGGGCTTTTGGCAGAGACCGAAGGTATCCAATAACAAACAAATTCAAGCTGAGATAATAAAAGTTTTATTACAGAAGCCCTAAAGCAATTCGGAATATTGATATTTTGGTTCTTTGAAGATATAGTATAAATTGATTATGAGTAAGACGTTTGAAAGAATTAAAGAATTAGTATCAAAAAATGAGATTAAAATTTCTGCTCATGGCTATGATGAAATGGCAGAAGACGATATTTTTGTAAAAGATATAATTGCAGGTGTAGATAAGGGGATTATTGTTGAAAATTATCATGAATACCCCAAGGGTCCGTGTGTCCTTGTGTTAGAGAAAGACAGAGATGCTCGTCCAATACATGTGGTTTGGGGTATCTCCAAAGGAACATCTTCTCCTGCTGTAGTTATAACAGCTTATAGGCCGGATACAAATATGTGGACTGATAATTTTACGAGGAGGCGAATATGACAAAGAGACATCATACCAAACTTGTACACGAAGGTAATTATATTGCAGAAGTTGATATAGAAATTCTTGATACTGGAGAGGGCTGGTCACCATATCTCTCTCTTGAAGATGCCCAAAAGTTAGATGATGTGAGGGAATCTTTACGAGAAGGAGACCTTCAGAGAGCAACCAGATTTGCACGGGTATTTAGTATTACACCAGTATCATTATGATTAGAGTCAGATAGCAATTGGATTTACATAATGTTGAGCAACAAGTCTGGTTATTTACATTCCTAAGGTTTTATATTTTATCTGTTTTAAGATAGTTTTACGAGAGCCACAATCAAGAAAGCTACAAAACCTATAGAAATTAATCCAAATATGGATGT
>JAHILC010000339.1 GCA_018897225.1 Actinomycetota bacterium | reverse complement strand
GCATTTTTCTGGTCAATTGCAAGTGACTTTTTTGATGAAGTTTCAAGGATAAGGGCAGCAAGAAGGCTCTGGTATAAAATAATGAAGCATAAATACAATGCTCAAAATCCAAGATCAATGTGGATGAGATGCCATGTTCAGACTTCTGGAATCACTCTAACCAGGCAGGAACCTTTAAATAATATTATAAGGGCTGCTATCCAGGCCCTGTCTGCTGTAATGGGCGGTGTCCAGTCACTTCATGTTGATTCTTATGATGAAGCTTATGCGGTTCCAACAGAGGAAGCAGCTTTGCTGTCGCTTCGAACTCAGCAGATTATTCAGAGTGAAACAGCCGTGACTGAAGTTGTAGATCCGTTAGGCGGCTCTTATTATGTTGAAGCTTTGACTAATGATATTGAAAAGAGAATCCTTGATGAAGTTGAAGAAATTGAAAAACTTGGCGGATATGTGGCAGCAATAGAAAAAGGCTGGATTCATAGAAAAGTGGCAAACCATTTTCATAACGAACAGGCTAAAATTGAAAAAGGGGACATAAAGGTAGTTGGATTAAATTGCTATAAATCTACTTATGAAACACCGCCAATAAACGTTTTTCAATATCCATCGGGTGTTGAGGAAAGGCAGGCGGCTAAGCTGGCAAGCTTGAGAGAAACCAGGAATAATACAGAAGTAGAAAAGGCTTTAAAAAAACTTGAAGAAGCATGCTCGGGTAGTGCAAATATTGTTCCCTATTCAGTCCAGTGCGCAAGGGTAGGATGCACTGAAGGGGAAATTTTTAAGGTTTTTAAGAAAGCATTCGGGCTCTGGAAGCCGCCGGTAATATTTTAATACTTTATGTTTTAGAAATTTGGAGGTCCTAATATGAAGAAAAGAAGCATTAAGGTACTACTGTCCAAACTCGGTCTCGATGTTCACAGCAGGGGAGTTTTTATTGTTGCAAAACAACTGCGGGATGCCGGGATGGAAGTAATTTATATAGGTAATTCCATGCCTGAGCAGATAGTAAAGGCAGCAGTTCAGGAAGACGCAGATGTAATAGGCGTGAGTTCGCTTGGAGGCGCCCATCTCCAGCTCGGCAGGGAACTTATCAGCGAAGCCGAAAAAGAGAAAATCAAGGATAGCAAAGCTTATATAATTGGTGGCGCAATTCCACCAGAGGACGCCTTAAAACTTAAGGAAATGGGTTTTGATGATATATTTGCATCAGGCGCAACAAAAGAAGAAATAATTTCTTCAATTAACAATATTGTAGAGAAGAAATTTAAAATATTTGGAGGACAAATTGAGAGATAACATAATAACAAATGAATTTGAAGAGCGCATAATAGATTCAATAAAAGACTATGAAAGAACTGTTGTTTATCCTGATGGTGAGGATATCAGGCTGGTGCAGGCATTAAAAATATTTAAAAACTTTAATAACAGTAATACTATTTTGTTGGGCAGTGAAAACATAATAGCTCAAAACATAAAAGAATCTGGAATTACAAACACAGATACAATTGAAATAATAGAACCTTCTAAATCTGTTAAATTTAATGACTATAAAAACTTGCTTATAGATATATTTAAAAATAAGCAAAAAGAATTAACTGAACTTGGGGCAAATGAAATGGTAAGAAATAATAATTACTATGCAGCGCTTATGGCAAAATCGGGCGATGCCCATTGTGGAATAAGCGGTTCGCTCAGCTCAACTGAAGCAATGATGAGACCATTAATCCAGGTAATCCAAGTCGGGCAGAAAAAAAGATTTCTAAATGGTGCAGCAATGCAAATTATTCCTGATTGTCCTTATGGATTAAATGGCCAGCTTCTCTTTGCCGACGTTGCTGTAATACCTGAACCCAATGAAGAACAAATGCTTGATATTACACTTTTAAGTTATGAAACAGCCAAAGCATTATTTAGCGGTGAACCTAAAATTGCCATGCTCTCCTATTCAACAAAAGGCAGTGCAGAAAGTGAAAAAATAGATCAGATAAGAAGAGTTGTAGAGCAAGTAAAAAAAATAAATCCTGATATAAAGATAGATGGAGAACTTCAACTTGATGCTGCCTTATTTCCGGATGTAGCTAAAAATAAATGTCCTGACAGCGAGGTCGCAGGATATGCAAATGTTTTAATATTTCCTGACCTGAACTCAGCAAATATAACTTTGAAAGCCATTCACAGGCTCGCGAAGGCAAGCTATTATGGATCAATCATTCAGGGTTCTGCAATACCATTTAGTGATACAACAAGGGGCTGCTTACCAGTTGACCTGGTCTGGATATCAGGCATAACTCTTATGCAACTCAAAAGAAAAGAACAGGAAAAGAAATAAAACTATAAAGATAAAAAAAATTTGACAAATATTTGCATAATAGTATACAATTATCTTCTCTATTTTGTGAAATGATATTTTAATTATGAGTTACTTAAGAGTTGTGAATGTTACTGGCTGCTACCTCTCTAAAAAAAATATTGTGAAGCTTATAGAAATATTTAATTTTTAGAAGGAGGCAGAAATGCAAGGTAACAAACTATATGTAGGCAATCTAACCTACACTGTTACAGACGAACAGTTGGAAAAGCTATTTTCCCCACATGGTCAAGTGGTACAAATCAATCTAATCGGAAGCAAAGGCTTTGGATTTATTGAAATGTCAAGCGCAGCAGAAGCGGAAAAAGCTAAAGAAGCGCTCGATGGTTCTTCATTTGAGGGTCGTACTTTAAGAGTTGACGAAGCTCGTCCTCAAAGACCTAAACCAACCAGAAGTTTTGGCAGCAGAAGATATTAAATTAATCCAATACAAGTTCTCTAGTTATATGTATATATATTCATATATTGGGTAATTTGGTATTTGAATTTAATTCTTTTAAACAAATGATTTATTATAGTAAATAATTACGATTTATGGTGGTAAATCATTTGTTTTATACAGATTTATTATTAG
>JAHILC010000338.1 GCA_018897225.1 Actinomycetota bacterium | reverse complement strand
TGATTTCATGGATTTTCTTTATGGGCTTCTTATGATGATTTTCTTCTTTGCCATGCCGCTAATAATTGTATTCCTGGTTCTTTTTATTTTAAACTTGCGCCGTCACAGGAAGAAGCGCAGGGCCATAGGATTTATAATAGGAACTGGTGTATGCATAATACTGGTGCCGATGGCTCTTCTTTTAAGCAGCCTTTTCAAAGATCAGCTTATAAGAGCAGACGAATATTTAGCAAAAAACAATTTTGATGCTGCAATCAGTTATTATGATTATGCCATAGAGCATGAAGAGGATCCAGGTAAAATTGAACTTGCAATAGCAGGAAAAGAGAAAGCCCAGGAATTAATTGATAAGGCAAAATCGCTGCAGAAAAATGGTGATGTTTATTTTAATTATGGCCTTTACAGCCATGCAGAAGAAGAATACAGAAAAGCCTATGAAATTTATCCATACCTTGATGGGGTTAAGGATAGTATAAAAAAAGCAGCTTCGATGAGCGAAAAGAATAGTGGGGAAGATAACGAGATCGATTATATCCTTTTAAACGAAAGCCTTAAGTTTAAAATTGCCCGAGGGCTCCCTTCTAACTGGGGACATGTAAAGATTTCGGATCCACTCATTGCAGAATTTCAAGACATTGCCATTGGCAAAGGAAGATTCTTTGAAAGTGATAACGAATTAAGAGTTAGTGGCAGCATTACCGGTAAACCAGAAATTGAAAAATATCTCGAATCGGATAATGGTCTTTTTGTTTTTATTTCTGCCGCAATTGTAGATGATATTGGTAATGTCAAATGGTCCAGAGATGGTTATATAAAAGGCAATACTCCCTATTTAAAAGCAGGCGAAATGAAAGAATTTTCATTGACAGGCACGATCATCAACCCGATAAAACAGGGTGATAGATTAATCATTGCAGCTTATCTTAAAAACAGTGTTTTGGTCCTGATAAACCCTTCAGGCATAGATAGTCCCGATGCCGATAAGAATATTTTTGCCATATATTCTAAAAATATTTAATTCTGTATCAAAGCTACATTATAAGGTTACTTTTATTCCTGGGGCCAGCCATAATCTGCAAACTTCTTATACCAGACTTCTATATTTTCTTTTGTTATGGAAGCAATAGCATTTCCAAAGATAATCTTGCCTCCATTTGAATTTGTTAATATATCCAGCGATTCATAGCCTGCAAGTCTGGATTTATCAGGTTTTAAAACTGAACTTTTTGCCTCTGGTATGTTCCCCATCCAGCTTTGGAATGCAATATAGCCTGTTGCGTAACCGATCAGGTATAGATCATAGAAGAATCCTTCCTGTATGATATCTTTTCTTATATATTGCCCTATTGTTACAGGATATCCTGTCCCCACATAAAATAACTTGCCTTTCAGTTTTTGTTTAGAAATAATTTCACCTGCGGCAGGACCGGTAGTTATCGAGTTGCCGATAATCAGATTTAAATCTTTATTATTTTGAATATAATCAGTTATCTTGGTTGTTGCAATCTTTGAGTCTTCATTATCTTCAAATCTATCCGTGCCTTTTGAATAACCGAGCAGATTCTTTAAGCCAGGTGCGCTTTTCTGCTGATAAGCTATTTCAAAATCAGCCCATTCTTCCTGAGGCATCGCTTCTAGAAAACCTACCGATACCATATAGTTGGCATTTCCTCCAGCATATCTGACTGCTGCTTTCATCATAGCTTCACCAAATGCCTGGTTTGACATGGCTTCAATATCAAATGTAACATTCTTTAACGTATAACCTTCATTGCTGAAGGTCATAATTCCCGCTTGATTTGCCCTGGCTAAAACAGGATCGAGTCCAGCAGAATCGATTGGACAAACTACTATTGCATCTATGCCTTTATTGAAACTATCCAATATGATTTGTGATTGAAGTGCGGGATCAGCTGCAGGAGGCGCTACAACCGTTACCCTAAAGCCATAATCCCTGGCACATTGTTCAAGCCCTGATTTTATAACATTAAACCACGGAATATCTGCAAGCTTTGGAATATATAAGATTTCAAAGTTTGATGAAATTTTTTCTTCGGCTGAAGATTCGGTGGAAGATTCTGCAGGCGCAGCAGTTGAGGTGGTTTCAGCAGCTGCGGAACTTGCAATTGCTGTTGACATCGTGGCTGCAGTCTGTTCCAGCGTTGTACAAGCTGCAAAAAAAATAATAACAGCAAGTAGAGATAAGATTGTTATTATCGATATTAATGCTTTTTTCATATTTCCTCGTTTTTGTTTTACTTTAGTTAATATTTTGCACTACTAGATTATAAAGCATTTTCAACTTCTTTTCAGTAATCAATTTTTTTAAGGCATTATACCCCAAAGTCTGGCACCATTTATTTACTTTTTTGATTCATATAAGTTACCATCTGCCGCTTGCGCCACCCCCACCCGAAGAGCCTCCGCCAAAACTGCTTGAACTTCCGGAGCTGCCCGAACTGCTGCTTCCGGATGAAAAAGAACTGCCGTAACTTCCACTTCCTGAATAGGAGCTCTTCTTCAGTATTGGCAGGGTTATTGTGCTTTTTTCTGCATAACCGCATTTTCTGCAAAACTTTTCAACGTGGGCTCTTCCCGATGATTCATATGTTGGGCTTGATAGTATTTTTGTTTTGATGACCAGGGCGATTTTTTTACATCGCGGGCATCTATGTTTTTTTATGTAACTCCTTAAAAAACTTATTAGAAATATCAAAGCAAATACTATCCATGGCAATAAAGTTGCCAATATGATGAGTGCAGCAAAAGCAGGAGTATCTGAAAATTCTCGTTTCGGTTGATTTATAAAATTATCTGAATATGGCAGAAGGTTTTTATCCTGTTCCTCGTATATGATGTTTGCTATTGCAACAACACCATTGTAAACACCGCTATCGTAGTCACTGTTTTTAAACCTGGGCGTTATGACATCATCAATAATATCTTTTGCTCTAAGGTCTGGGATTATGGCTTCCAAACCATATCCGACCTCGATCCTTAATTGCTTGTCTTTTAGCGCCACAAGCAAAAGTACTCCATTATCTTTGTCTTTCTTTCCGATACCCCATTTTGCAAACAACCCTGCTGCGTATTCTTCTATTGTAGCGCCGCCAAGTTCATCGATTACTGCAACTGCTATTTCGCAGGATGTTTCTTCTCTGACAGCCTGTGCCAGGTTTTCAGTTTTAGTTTTCCATTCTGCTGAAAGCGTATCGGTGTAGTCATTTACATAACCGTTATAATCCGGGAAATCTAAGGTATATTTCTTTGCTGAGGCGCAGCCTGTGAAGTAAATTAGAATAACAAGTATGGAAATGAAAATAATGAGAATATGAAAAGGTATAAGCCCGGTGATTCTAATATTTTTATTCTTTATCAGCATGTTTGTTAAAAAATATTTTTTCTTGTTTTTTCTTCAATAATAATTGCCAAATTATAATAAAAAATCAGAAAGCATTATAACTTTTCTATAAAAAAGAAATTTAAAAACAAAATTTCTCTATCGCTTCGGAAACCCCGTCATTATCATTATCTTTAACAATAAAATCTGCGGCAGACTTTATTACTTCAGATGCATTACCCATAGCAACTCCAATTCCTGCAAGTTTTATCATCCCTAAATCAGACTCACTGTCTCCGATTGCCATTATATTCTTGCTGCTGATTTTCAGGATCTTTAAAATTTTTTTCAGCGCAGAAGTCTTTCCGGTATTTCTATTATATGCTGCAAGAAAATAAGGACCTCCTCTCCTAATTTTGAGATCTTCATTAAAATTTTCTAATAACACTTTATTAAATATATGATTTTCCTGGACTGTTGCTGTAACCAGTAAAACCTGCTTTGTAATATTTGCGTTTAATAAATCATCAGTCAATCTTGGCCGCTCGCCAGTTTCCCAAACATATTTTAAATAAGGGTTATCACTTTCATAATATACAAAACCATCAATACAGCTGGAACAGAATCCAATATTATACTTCCTGGCCAGCTCAACCATTTTTTTATAATGTTTAAATGGAATTTTTTTTGTAAATATTGGAGTTAAATTAGAGTCTATAATTGCTGCTCCGGCTGAAGCTACCTGGGGGTCCTTTAAATTCAGGGAAGTGATTAATTTTTTCACCCAATACGTGGTTTTAGCAGTAGTAATTATTACTTTTATATTACTTTTAAGACATTTTAAAATTGATTGTTTGTTCTTATCACTTATATTTGAACTTGAATCAAATAATGTTCCATCCAGATCTATTGCGACTAATTTAATCAATTAAACTCCCTAATTTTATTTTAATATGCCAAAATCAAAAGGATAATGCCTTAAGATGTATTGGAGAAATATAAATCATTGCAGGCTTTTTTTCAATTCATTTATTTGACAATTTCGTAGCCTTTAAGATTTCTTCAATCGTAGTAAGGTCTTTGATAAAGGTGAAACTTTTTCAGGTATTCCTTATGAAACAGGACTTCAAGCTGTTGAAAGGCTAAAGAAAATATTTCCTTTAAATGCAATCAGACTTTAACTTTCTTTGAGACGTTTTTTAATTCAATGAGTATTTTCTGCGGACATGCTTCAATGCAGGCCTTGCAGTCATTGCATTTTTCAAAATCAAACTCCGGGATGGATTTGTCCCTGTTCCAGGTTACGGCTTCAGTCGGGCATGCCTTTACGCACTTCCTGCATTTTATACAACCTGAATCACACTTTTCCCTTCCGGGTATATCTCTCAGATCCTGGTAATTACATAAAAATACAATATTTGAATTTGCAGGTACCAGTTTTATCACATTCCTCGGGCATTCCTTTACGCATAATCCGCATCCCGTGCACTTGTCCGGGTCTATAACCACGATATTGGAATCAATATCAAGATGAATTGCATTCTCCGGACAGGTTTCTATACAATCGCCGAGCCCAAGGCAGCTGTACGGGCACCTTTTAAAACCGCCAAGGATTTTTGATGCAGTCTCGCAGGTAGCAACCCCGGTATAGGTTCCGACATTTTCACAATTGCCCGAGCAAGCTACAACAGCTTTCCTGTTCAATGCTGACTTATCTACTTTCAGGTCCAAAACTTGTTCAATGCCTGAAAGCATCGTCTCATCCTGAAGGACAGTGGCGCAAGTATTGCTGAAAAACACCTTGTTATCTTTAGAAAGCGCCTGGGCATAGGCAAAACAGCCGGGATATCCGCATGCTCCACAATTCATCCCGGGAAGGTTCTCATTGACCTGCTCCGCTCTTTTAAGAGAAGCAGGTTCTTTAGGAAGTAACCTGTTTACGATAAGTATGAGGACCCCGCATACTATTCCTATTCCTGTCAGTATTAAAATAGCCCAGAGCATAAAATCATCCCTTTAATTTTAAAATAATCATTTTAATTTAATGATCGATATTTTAATCCAAAAATCTTATATTTTATAATAAACCGCTAAAGCCCATAAATGCAAGCGCCAGCAGCGCTGCAGTCACAAATGCTATGGGAAGCCCTCTCAGAGATTTGGGAGTTTCGCCGAGTTCAAGCCTTTCCCTTATACCTGACATTATAATAAGAACCAGGGTAAAGCCCAGCCCTCCTCCTACCGCGCTTACCATGCTCTGAACGATGGAGTAATTATTACTTGCATTTATAAGCGCTATCCCAAGCACAGCACAGTTTGTAGTAATAAGAGGCAGATAAATGCCGAGAGCATTATAGAGCGCTATGTTTGTCCTTCTTATCGTGATTTCCACTATCTGGACAAGTGAAGCGATAACAAGAATATAAATTATTATATTCATGAATTCTATTTCATAAGGAACAAGAATATAATTATATATCACCGATGTTGCAGTCGCGGCCAGGAGCATTACAAAAGTTACCGCTACTCCCATGCTGATGGCATTTGAAAGTTTTTTCGACACTCCAAAAAATGGGCATAGTCCCAGAAATTTTGTAAGCACCATATTATTGATTATGACCATTCCTATAAAAATTGTGACAAGGCTGGCATTACTATTCATTTTTAAGCACCCCCAGCCATCTGAATAATGCAAGAAGAAGCCCCAGGACCAGAAATGCTCCCGGCGGCATTATAAAAAATGTGAGCGGACTCTCAGAGAGAACC